>CAZGHD010000094.1:0-8352 GCA_964525525.1 uncultured Lachnospiraceae bacterium
AGGCAAGGCAACGTGTATTTTATCGGCGAGTATATTTCTCTACGCCTTGCCCGTTGCGCGGTCTGGCTAAATAAAAAACGGAGACCGCAGTTTTCACTGTGAGCTCCGTTCGTTTTATTTACGTATTATTTATAAGTGCCGCTATACCCTGCAATTTCACTCGGTGCGGAGACGGTTATCGAGGAGCCCGAGCGGGATATGGTCAATCCGAACACGGTGGTGGTAAAGCTGTCTACCTCAACTAAAAGCGAAGCTCCGTCGGTAATTCCGGGAAGTCCTGAGCCGGACATCTTAATCGAGAGATTATTTCCCGAATCGTCCTTTGCGGTGATCTCAAGAGTGTTGCTGCCGCTCTTATATTTGCCTGTCCACGCGCCCGTGAGAGTGCCGGGAGCCGCCGTTCCGTCAGGGGGCAGGGTAGTCTCTGCCGCGGACGACTGCTGGGGACGCTCGATTACCGAGGGAGCGGTGGTCTCGGGCGGGAGAGTGCCTATCATAATTCCGTTTTCGTCTGTCTGGAGCTGGGCGGCGGTGGTAACGTCAACCGGGGCGACGGTGGTATACCCGTCCCCGTCAGAGCCCGCACAGCCGTAGAGCACCACGCTCATTATACACAAAGCCACAAGTGAAGCTAAGATTACTACCTTTTTCATTTTATATAAGTCCTTTCGAGAGAATGAAGCTGTTTTACATAGCGATTATATCACACACGCGCCCCAAAAACAAGTACATTTTGTTAAAATAGAAAAATTTGCGTTTCGCCCCCCGTTTTTCCTTTACTTTTTGACAAAAAAGGTGTATAATTTAAGATAGATAAATATTTCATAATGGGGGAATACCAAAATGAGTGAAAATAAATCGGCATATGCCTCCCGCGGAGTTTCCGCAACCAAAGACGAAGTACACGCTGCGATAAAATCGCAGGACAAGGGCGTTTTTCCGGGCGCTTTCTGCAAGCTGGTCGCTGACCCGGCAGGCGATGAAAATTACTGCGCCGCATTCCACGCGGACGGTGCAGGCACCAAGAGCGCACTTGCTTACATAAAATATAAGGAGACCGGCTCGACCGACGCGTTTTACGGCATCGCGCAGGACTCTGCAGTCATGAATATGGACGACCTGCTCTGCATTGGTGCGACAGGCGGCTTCGTTATGTCCAACACCATCGGACGCAACGCGCACAGAGTCGGCGGTGACGCTATTGCCGCAGTTATCAACGGTTACGACGGTTTTGCAGAGAAAATGGCGCAGTTTGGCGTTGACATCACTATGGCAGGCGGAGAGACCGCTGACGTCGGCGACCTCGTCGGCACCATCATCTGCGACTCCACCTTCTTCGTCCGCCTTGCCCGCCGCGACGTTATCGACTGCGACAACATCAAGCCCGGCGACGTTATCGTAGGTCTTGCATCCTTCGGTCAGGCAAGCTATGAGGACAAGTACAACGCGGGTATGGGCTCCAACGGTCTTACCGCGGGCAGACACCTGCTCCTTTCCCACAAGTACGCAGAGCTTTATCCCGAGACCTACTCTGCGACCATGGGTATCGACAACGCTTACGTCGGAAAATACGACGCGTTTGACAAACTCCCGGGTACCGACGTTTCGGTAATCGACGCTGTTCTCTCTCCCACCCGTACCTACGCGCCGATAATCGCGGATATTCTCCGTGCGGGCACCGACGTTCACGGCATTATCCACTGCACCGGCGGCGGACAGGCTAAATGTAAGAACTTCGGTAAAAACCTCCACTACGTCAAGGACAACCTTTTCGAGCGTCCTCCGCTTTTCGAGGCGTTTGCAGAGTCGGGCGCTATAGACGCGCGCGAGATGTATCAGGTGTTCAACATGGGACACAGAATGGAGCTTTATCTTGACGAAAAGAACGCTGACGCGGTTATCGCGGCGGCGAAAAAATACAACGTTGACGCAAAAATCGTCGGCCGTGTTGAAGCGGGTGACGGTAAAAACAGCGTGACTCTTACCGACCGCGGCGCAACGTTTGAGTATTAATATTAAAGCATTTTGCGAGATTCCAAGCGCAATCGCGCTTGATCCTCCTTCGTCGGATTTCGGTTTCGCCCCGCGTATTACGCGGCGGCTACACTCAGAATGACACGCAAAATTGCTTTAATGACAGAGATTTATTTAAAAACATTTTCAAGGATAGGAGGCAGAGCATGATCTATTCAGCCGACGTTGCCGTAATCGGCGCGGGACACGCGGGTATCGAAGCCGCGCTTGCCGCCGCACGTCTCGGTGCGGACACCGTTATATTCACCATAAACCCGGACGCGGTGGGAAATATGCCGTGCAATCCGTCCATCGGCGGCTCGGGCAAGGGACATCTCGTGTACGAGCT
This sequence comes from uncultured Lachnospiraceae bacterium, assembly GCA_964525525.1. GTDB lineage: Bacteria > Bacillota > Clostridia > Oscillospirales > CAG-272 > RGIG2161. The sequence continues at coordinate 2,363 of CAZGHD010000094.1, forward strand.
TGACGCTCTCGGCGGCGAGATGGGTTATGCCGCCGACCTCGTTACACTTCAGAGCCGTACCTTAAACCTCGGAAAAGGCGCGGCCGTGCACTCAAAGCGCGTGCAGGCAGACCGCAACCGCTACCGCATCGTGATGAAGCAGATTATCGAAAAACAGGAAAATCTGCGTCTGGTCGGTGCGGAGGTGACCGATTTTGAGACCGAGCGTGACCAAAACGGCAAATCTCACGTGGTTTCGGTCAAGACAGTTTACGGTGACGTGTGGCGCGTGCGCGCGGTCATCATCGCCGCGGGAACCTATCTTGACAGTAAGGTTTTCGTCGGAGAGGCAAGCTATTCGTCCGGCCCTGACGGAATGCTCCCCGCGCGCGGACTTACCGATTCACTCCTGCGCGAGGGATTTTCCGTGCGCCGCTTTAAGACCGGCACCCCGCCGAGAATCTTAAAGAGCTCGATAGACCTCTCCCGCCTTGAAGTTCAGCCGGGCGAGCGCGAGATAATCCCGTTCTCCGCAAGAACGCCGAGAGACGCGTTTGCACGTCTCGAGCAGATCCCCTGCCACATAGTTTACACCAACTCAAAAACGCACGATATAATAAGAAACAGCCTCGACCGCTCGCCGCTGTATTCCGGCAAGATCCACGGCACGGGGCCGAGATACTGCCCGTCCATTGAGGACAAGGTGGTAAGATTTTCTTCAAAGGAGCGGCATCAGCTGTTCCTTGAGCCGCTCGGATTTGACACCGAGGAGATGTACCTCGGCGGATTTTCAAGCTCGCTTCCGAGCGACGTTCAGTACGAAATGCTCCACTCTTTACCGGGATTCGAGGAGGCGCAGATAATCCGCTACGCCTACGCGATCGAGTACGACTGTATCGACCCGCTCGAGCTACTCTCAACCCTTGAGACCAAGCGCGTGTCAGGCCTTTTCGGCGCAGGTCAGTTCAACGGTACGTCAGGTTATGAGGAGGCCGCCGTTCAGGGTCTTATCGCGGGAATCAACGCCGTGAGATACCTTGAGGGCAAGGAGGGTGTCACCCTCACACGTTCGTCCTCCTACATCGGCACCTTGATAGACGATCTGGTCACCAAAGGTACCGAGGAGCCGTACAGAATAATGACCTCCCGATCGGAGTACCGACTGCTTCTCCGTCAGGACAATGCGGACGTTCGCCTGTGCGACGTCGGTCACGAGGTGGGACTCTTGTCCGACGAGAGATACGAGGCGTATCTCGAAAAGCAGGCGCGAATTGAGGAAGAGAAAAAGCGCGCGGAAAAGACTGTTATCGCGCCGTCGGCGGCACTGTCCGAGCTTCTTACCGAGCGCGGAACCACTCCGACCGAGACGGGAGTCTCGCTCGCCGACCTCATCCGCCGTCCCCAGCTTGATTACGCGGCGCTCGAGCCGTTTGACAAGACCCGTCCCGACCTTTCCCCCGCCGAGATCAAAACGGCGGAGACCGACATAAAATACGAGGGCTATATCCGCCGCCAGAAGTCGGAGGTAGCCGCCGCCGCGCGTCTTGAGGGCAAACTGCTCCCCGACGGCATCGATTACTCGGAGATTTCCGGACTTCGCATCGAAGCGGCGCAAAAGTTAAACAAATTCCGCCCGAAAAATATCGGGCAGGCTTCAAGAATCTCGGGAGTCAATCCCGCAGACGTGTCAGTGCTTCTTATCTGGCTGTCACAGCATCCGACCTCCCCGACAGGCAGGCAGGAAAAATCCTGCGGCTGTGTTCTTTTCACCACTGACCGAGGCGAGTGCGAGGTTCTGCTTATCAGAAACCGCCGCGCGGGGCATATCTCTTTCCCCAAAGGGCACGTTGAGGCGGGTGAGACCGAGCGTCAGACCGCCGAGCGCGAGCTGCTTGAGGAAACGGGTGTGTCTCTGAAGATGACCGAGCCGTTCCGCACCACCACAAGATACACTATCGGTGCGGGCGTGATGAAAGAGGTCGTGTATTTTGCGGGCATGTCCGAGCGCGTACCGCTCACGGCGCAGGAGGCAGAGGTGTCCGAGATATTCTGGGTTCCCGTCTCCGAGGCGATGGAGCGTATCACCCACGACAACGACAGAAACGTCCTTTCCCGCGCGTACGCGTTTATAAAGGATAAGTATTTGAACGGTAAATAACGTAAAAATCTCTACCCGGAGAGACACTTCGTAAAGAAGTTGTCTCTCTTTTTTATATAAAAAATACACTTTGCGCGAAAGTGTCATAGTGGGTTACATACTTTAAAAAATCCGTGAAATCCACCTGCCGAAAATAATGAATCCTTTTTCGGCTTGTAAAGTGATATTGCAAGCTACCGTTTGCAGTGATATTTTGCCTTGCGGCAAAGTGATATTATATTCGCCCTGAAAACTCGGCGAAGCCGTATATCACTGCGAAACAATACTACTCGCCAAAGGCGAATATAACTGCGGCACCCTCCGTAAGGAGGGTGCCGCCACGGGTGGAGATTTTTTTGTAAGGTTATTCGGCTATTTTGCAGCTTCCCCTTTTACACGTTTACGCGATTTTATATCTCAACCGCCAAACGCGCGATGTCCTTGCGCTCGCCGCTGAAGCACGCGTGCCAAGCTACCGCGCGGTTCTTCTCGGGAATGAGCATAAGCTGCTGACCGCGCATTCCGCCCTTGCCGTACGCGCGTCCGTCACACATGGAGTGAAGCTCGTAGCCGCGGTCAAGAACGGTCTTTACCCAATCATCCGAGATTATTCTCTTACCGCCGTACTCACCGCCCTGCAGGTAAAGCTGCGCCAATTTTGCCATGTCGCACGATTTTATGTAAAGTCCGGTCGCGCCCATCGGATGTCCCATCGGGCAAACGCTCCACGCTACCTCTTGGAACTCAAGCGGGAAGAACAGCTTTTCCCACATAAACTCGGTCAGATTTCTGCCGGTCTTTTCCTCGACTATTCGCGCGAGCAGATAGTACGCGCCGTCGGTGTACTTGCCCTTTTCGCCCGGGGTAAATTCAAGCGGGTAGGCGAGCATATATTTAAGAAAATCGTACCCGAACTCGTAGGTCGAGTGGGTGTCTATATCAAGAAATCCGCCGGGAAGCCCCAGCTCGTGCTTGAGCGCCATATGAACGGTGGTGATATTCCATCTCTCGTCCATCTCCTCGGGGAGATAATTTTTCAGAATATCGGTCACTTTTTCGTCGGTGGACAGCATTCCCGCATCCACCAGCATACCGATAGCGGTGACCACGAAGGCCTTTGCAACCGAATAGGAATTCTGGCAAGGATTGCTCTTGCCGAAGTGAATGGTTTCCGCCACGCCGTCGGTAATCTCGGTGTAGTGGTAAACGTTGTAGTTATTCTCTGTGACAAGCTGGGAAATTGCGTCTGTCAGTTTGCTCATTTTTGTTGTCCGTCCTTTTAGTTAAACGATATTTTACACTATTTTAGCACAAAAATCGGGTTATATCAATAGTTTGCTTGCAAACGCGGGGGAATTTTGGTATACTTGATATACTAAATCATATTTTGGAGTTTTTTATGATAAGACATGCAAGACTTGACGAAATGGAGCGTTTGCTCGAAATATACGATATTGCCCGCGCGTTTATGCGCGCAAGCGGAAATGCGACCCAGTGGGGCGGGGGATACCCGTCGCGCGAGGTTTTGGATGAGGATATCGCGCTCTCGCGTCTGTACGTAATAGAAGAAAACGGCGAAGTTTACGCCGCGTTCGTTATGGCAAACGGACCCGACCCGACCTACGCGTACATAGACGGCGCGTGGGAGTCTGACAAGGATTACGGAGTGATCCACCGCGTGGCAAGCGACGGAAGCCGCAAAGGAATTTTCGCGCAGATAGTCGCGCTTGCCGAAAAAAGCTACCCGCGCCTGCGGATAGACACCCACGAGGACAACAAACCGATGCAGAGAGTCATCGAAAAGGCGGGATTTTCCCACCGAGGAACCATCTATCTCGCAAACGGCGACCCGAGACGGGCGTATGAGAGAGTTGAGAGTGAAGAGTGAAAAGTGGGAAGTTATTGGAGGTTTCCGCTCGTATCTGTGCGGGACGTCGTGTAAAAAAAGGTCTGATTCACCTATCCGGTGAATCAGACCTTTTTTCAAAGCTGTTTTATTTAATTCTTTTGAGATGCGCGAATAATTTTGGATTTGTTTCCATAGCGGATTTCTATTTCAATCGGCTTGTCGCACAGCGCGGTAACGATCGGTTCATCGTTTTCGGTTGTTCTTTCCTCACAAATGAGATCTACCGAGAGATCATTAAACGGATAATTCTTAACACCGTGCTTCTCACGTAACCGGATGTCCCACACGATCTTCTCTTCCCTTACCTGCGAGTGAATTCCAAAAACATACTCAAAGAGTATGCTTATCGGGAAAAGTCCTGACCATCCAACGAAATCTTTTTCTGCCGGATTGCCTTTTTCAGGACTTTCCGGTGAGTAGTTTTCATAAAGAGTTAAATCCTTTTTGAATACAGCTACTACGTTTTCAAGGCAATTTTTTGCGATATCGTGCGCGAGATCGTTATATCCGTTTTTCTCCAGACCCTTGAGTACCATATAATTTGTAGGTGCCCATACACCGCCGCGCCAATATCCGCCTGCTCTTTCTCTTTCGTATTCGGGATGATCTGCAGAGAGCGAGGGGACTCGGCACGGACGCTTGAACTCCTTCTCATTGTCAAGGTGTGCTACGAATCTATCGAGTCTTTCTTTTGGGATGATGTCCGCAAGAAGTGCCCAATATGCTCCCACCGATTTTACTCTGTTCAGCTCGCCCGTTTTCCAAAGATCGTAATAAAAAGCATCCTCATCATGCCAAAGTTTCTCGTTTATTACAGAGGTGAGGTTTTCAACCTCTTTTTCGAGAACGGATACGTGTTCATCGTCCGCACGACCGATTATATCTGCGATTTTTATCAGTATCTTTGCGGAAAGAACCTGCTGAATACACGCATCTATCCAAACCATATGACCGTGCGAAAATGAAACGTGGTATCCTTTTTCGAGGCGAGGCTGGTTATCCATTCCGCATCCCCACCCGGTTGACCAGTATGTGCCGTCACGCCACGTTCTATGCTCCTTGAGCCACAGATGATATGCAAGAAGCGGATCGAAAATCATTTCAAGTCGGCGTATATCTCCCGTTTGACAATAATACTCCCACTCTGCCCAACCGAGAACATTCGGTCCTGTTGAGGAAGGATCGTGTCTTGAAAATTGCTCTCCCGGCTCACGCTCGCATAATTCACGGCAAATAAAACCGTCCATATGCTGATGTGAATAAAAATTATCCAGCGTTTTTTGGAAATTGAACGCGCGAGAGCCATATTTTCCAAACATAACTATAAAGGAAGAATCCCACATAAAAAGATATCCGTTAAACGCTGTATCTATAAAATTAGAAACAAAGTTAGCGTTAGCATTTGCCTGTCTGAGATTACCGAACGCTGTACGCCATGCAAAATCATAGCAATCAATTACGTCATCACGACCATCCCAAATGGGTGCGGGAAGCAAATGCGATATTTCTTCGTACTTTGGAAGAGCCGCATTTTCAACAGGCATATTAAGAAACGTGTTTTTCTCAGCGACAGGTGATATATTATAGGTTATATCTTGATTTATTCGAAAATTTGCCATGATTTTATCCCCCATATTCGTTTTTTATATTATATCATTAAGTCTGTTACTTTTCAACTTTAAAATAAAAATTTCTCTGTGGGGGCGACGGAATGAACGGAGTTCATTCACACCTGCCGCACCGGCACGAACGAATTACCTCGAAACGAAAGCGGCAGGATTCTGAACCCGGAATCTTTTTTCTTCGCTTCGCTTGAAAAAAGCTTCCCAGCAGGTGTCTCACCCACCTAAACGAGACAAAAAAACCACCTATAGGGTTGTACTCTAAAGGATAGTTTTATAAAATACGGCATATCTCGAAAGAGGTATGCCGTATTTTGCGTTTGTGTCTACAAATGCAGTGCTT
>CAZGHD010000095.1:0-8250 GCA_964525525.1 uncultured Lachnospiraceae bacterium
TAAAAAACGGCAGGGCACGCTTCGTAGCAGAAAATAAAATATGCCTTGCGTGTCCTCCGGATAAAATTTTGGAGGAAAATAAAATGGAAGACAATAAACTGACAGCAAAAGAAATATTTGTACAGATCACAATATTGCAAGGACAACTTACCGAGAACAGCAACACATCATTACATCGTTTAGGTGATGCTATTTCTTCGATTGGCGAGGAAGATAATGAGGCGCGATTAGAGCAGGTGTCAGAAGTTTGTGCAGTATTTAAAACAAGAGAAATCACACTTCTGAAAATGCTTGAAATGTACGAAAAGATGTACGATGACATTCAGAGAGCAGATGCCGAGGATGGAAACTCATAAAATCTGCATTTGATAACAACGTTTCATTAGAAGATAAGTTTGCTGCACTTGGCTATGTAACCGATAAGATTGCGGAACTTGCCGGGAAGATTGTTGTCAACAAAGAAAATTAAACATATCAAAAAAGTCTTGAAACGCATGCGTTTCAAGACTTTTTTCTATTATAATTTAATTTTTCCAGAAAACTCCGTTGTCGTCCAGTGCAGCAGATGTTGAGGTTAGTGACTCAAGCTTTGCGGAATTACTTCCGAGGTAGATGACCGCTGCTGAAATACTGTCGGAAATTTCGACCGACGCTGTTATTTCGCCGCCGACCGTTACGTTGAGACAATCGCCGGAGTTAAAGGTAAGATTGCTCTTGGTTGCGATACTTGAGAAGTTATCGCAATGAGTTGCTTCGTTCGTCATACCGCGTGACGGCATAACTGCGATAACCGATCCACCGGTGTAGGAATATCCCTGCTCGGTGTCGATTGCGGAGTTGCCGGAGGAATTTGAGATCACAACGGTATTGCCGCCCGAGAACACGATACCTTTATACGACGTACGGCTGTTGGAGTCGATTCCGTCGCCGGTGCAGTTTACGTATACCGTTCCGCCCGAGATGGTTACCGCAGTGTCCGAGGTTACGGTCGCGTTGATACCGTCATCGGAGGAATATACCGAGACGTGACCGCCCGAGATTACTACTTTGTTTCCTTCAAGCCCTTCGTAGCTGTGAGATACGTGAACGGTGCCTGAGGATATTACCAGAGTTCCGTCGGCGTGCAGACCGTCGTCATTACTGTACGCTGTGATAACACCGCCGTTGACGTTTACGTTGCCCGTAGGTGTTTCACCATTTTCTAAAGTCGTATCTCCGTTTGCGTGAATGGCATCGTCATAGGATTTTATATTTATCGTTCCCGCATTCACGGTGATCTCATTTCCCGCTTTGATGCCTTTGGTGGAATATTCGCCTTTGTCGGTGTTACCGCCCCCCATTCCACCCATTCCGCCGGGGCCTCCCATCCCGCCGGGACCGCCGCCCGGACGTCCCATACCGCCGAAACCGTTATCCTGAACCGAAGTGGTATAATTGGTCCACTGATAACTGAGACTGTTTCCGTAGCTTGTCAGCGCAAATGTATCGTATTCAGTATTGGGGGTAAGATAGTCCGAGCCTACGAGATATTCCTCGTCCTGACCCATTTCCATATCCGAAGAATAGATAAAAAACTGCATCTTGCTGTATTCGCTCATCTTCGGGAAGGAATAGTAATAATAACTGCTCCATCCGCCTGAAACGCTTGAGTGGTATTCGGCGTTCACCCAAACGTAATCATCGTCTGAATTATAGTATTTTACCGAATACTGATAGCTGTCGCTTGTGAATCGGATATAATACTGATCCTCGTCCACCGCGGTTACCTCGGAGGAGTAATTGGAATATTTATCGGTGTAGATGTTTAATACCGTAGTGTCCTGATCTATTACGGCGTTATACGCGGCGTCAATACCGTCGCAGGCGGCGTAGATCGAGTGCGTTCCGCCTGCGATGCTAACCGTTCCTCTTTGATTACCCTTTTCGGAGACGTCGGTATTGGACGTCTTGATGCCGTCTCCCTTTGAGGCGATCAGCGTCAACGCGCCTTCGGTGATCTCAACGCTGTCGTTGCCCTTTAGCGCGTTATCCATACAGGCGACGAGTAACGTTAAGTTCTTTACCTGAAGATCGTCCTTTGTGTGGATTCCGTTGTTATTCTCCGATACTACCGTGAGCGCACCCTTACCGCAGATTTCAAGATCGACGGTGGAATATATCGCGCCTGAAAATACCGTTTCATCGGTCTCATCGACCGCTTCGCGCATATCGTAGATATAGTTTTCAAACTTGGATTTTGCAGTGACCGAGACCTCGTCTCCGCCGACTATCATGATCGGGTTTGTGGTGTTGCTTACGAGGGAAAAGCCTTTGAGCTCAAGATCAAACTTGTATTCATCCGAAACGTCAATGACGATGTTTCCTTTTAACTTGCCGGAGACCGCATAGACCGAGTCCTCCGTGATGTTTGAAAAGGTGAGCACGTTCCCGTCAAGAGAATAGCATCCCGCCGTTCCCGATACGCAGGTAACCGTCACGTCAACTAAATCTTCTTCAAAATATCCTGCGTAAGCATTTAGCCCGTCGAGAGTTTCGCCGAAAGATGCATCGTCGTCACCGAGATCAGCCGCACTTCCCGCGCTGTCGGACGGAGTTTGGCTTTTGTCTGTGTTGTCTGTGTTATCTGCGTTTGGTTCGCTCTGACTGCCGCATCCGGCTGTGAACAGCAGTGCCGCGGCAATCAGGTAAACGATTATTTTTTTCATATGCTTCCTCCGTTACAGCTCGGTCACCGAGGTATCCTGCTTTGAAACGGTGATCTCCAGATTACCGTTTCGGCAGCGTAGCTTATCAATCATTTCTTTTTCCTTTGTTACGTCTCTGAGCACTACGTTGTAGGTGAGCTTGAACATACTGCCCATATTAGTGGTTTTCACGCGGACAAGATCGTTTGTGAGAGTGTATTCACTTAAAATATCGTCAAACACGCCGGAATAATCCAAGTCCTCGGGAATGGTGATAGTAAAGGTCTTATAAACGGCGGAATTCTTTTTTGCGCCGAAATCAAGTCTGTTATAAATAACGAACACGATGCACATAACTACCGTGAAAAGAACCGCAAATCCGAGATAACCCATGCCGGTGATAAGTCCTGCGCCCATGGCAAGGAACAGGGTACATATCTCTTTTGCGGTGCCGGGTACCGAGCGGAAACGGACGAGGCTGAACGCACCCGCTACTGCAACGCCTGTTCCCACGTTACCGTTGACAAGCATAATCACCACACAAACTACCGCAGGCAAAAGTGCAAGAGTCACCACAAAGCTCTTGGTATAGCGGGTACGGTACATATAGGCAAATGCCATTACGAGCCCGATAGCGAGCGAAAAACCGAGGCAGAGTAAAAAGTCGGTCACGCTGATTACCGCGGCAAGATCTGTGTCAAATAATCCTTTAAATAAATTCTCAAGCATTGTAATCTCCATTCCGCCGAAATAAAACGGCATTAATTTAGTTGCGTAATAAGACATTATTGCTGTCTTTTACAGTGGTTTGGACGGCTTTACCGTATATCTGCGGGAAAATGATATTTTGATATACCGTTCCGTATTTTGAAAAAGAGGTTTTGTATATGCGTTCCTCTGACAGCACTTGCGTCATCCAAAGCGGTATGCCGCCGCAGCACTTGACCTCCATAAGTACCATCCCCTGCGGGAGTATCGGTGTTCCGTACACCTCTGAACACAGTGACAGATCATCTAATCTGCACAGAATATTGTCGTCAAAGGTTACGCGGAAGTCAGAACCGTCGTTTGCGTAGAACGCCTCTCTTTCATAAGAGAGAAACACGGTGGGATGCAGTGTTCCGTAGTGGCTGATAAAATAATCTATTTCGCTTGATATTTGCGTATGCGTCCCGCAGTGATTTTTTTGCGCGAGCCAATCGGCGGCACTTGCCTCGGGAAGGGAAATGCGGCGCTTGTATACCACGTGTTTATATTTTTTCTTGAGCTCAACGAACACGGTGCTGTCCGCCTCGGCGCGCGCATAACTGCGGACGCGGAGCTTTTCTTTGTACTCCGGCTTTTCTATTGAACGGCGGATAAGCAGGTAAGTATCGGTATCGTAATAAACGTTTCGTATAGTGGAGCGGCCGTACTTATCGGGCGTCATATGCGGCGACATTGCCTTGAGAATCTTTTCCTTTTGTTGCAGTGTCAGCATATACTTGATCTCATAGCGTTTGAATACAGTTTGAAAGGCCAAAAAACGATCCTCCTGTACTTTGATGCTATCATTGTACAGGAGGATTATTGAAGTTTGATTGAAATTATATTATTATTTTGGTAGGCTTACTCTGAATTCGACGAGTCCGTCAAAGCATTTGACCTCGATCTTACCGTTGTGCGCGGTAACGATAGCTTTAGCAATAGCAAGTCCGAGACCGTAGTGCTTGTCCTCGCCGTTGCGAGCCTCGTCGGCTCGGTAGAATCTTTCAAAAAGGTGTTCCGCCTTATCCTGCGGAATGGGATCGCCCGAGTTTATGATGGATATAACCGCACTGCTTCTGGTGTCGCTTAATTTTACGAGGATCTCTTTGCCGTTATTGCTGTGACCGATCGCGTTATCAATGAGTATCGAAACAAGCTGGCTTAACTGCGTTCCGTTGCCCGAGATGCAGATCCCATCGGGAATCTGAACGTTAAGCATCAGTCCCTTTTCAAACGCGACGCTTTCAAACGGAAGCGCGCCTCCCGCCACCAAGCGGCTGAGGTCAAGCGGCTCTGTCGGAGCGTTTACGTTTTCGGTGCGTGCGAGCTCTAAAAGCTGTTTAACCAGCTTTCCCATCCGCTCGTTTTCAAACTGGATATTGCTGAGCCACTGATTTTCTCCTATCTCGCGCGCGAGTATATCGGCGTTAGCGTTGACTACCGAAACGGGAGTTTTCAGCTCGTGTCCCGCGTCTGAAATAAACTGCTTTTGCTTTTGGTATACTTCTTCAAGCGGTTTTACAATACGTTTTGCAAGATGCACAGCAAGGAAAAACAGTACGGTGATCGCAGAAATTCCGATGATCAAGGTGTATCGGAACACGGTGTCCATGCTTTCTTTAATTATGGTGTTATCCATAAATGCGATAAGCAGGTAACCGCCCTTGTCGGCTTTTTGATACACGAGATTTTTGTACGTACCGCTCGTGTTACTTTTTTTGAAAACGTCAAGCGCGAGCTCTTTTAATTCTTCACTGCCGTATATTGCCGCCTCGTCGTTTTCGACAGTTATAATATCGCCGTCGTAAGTCATAGCAACCGAATAAAAGGTGGAGAGCTTGAACTGATTGGTGTTTGAATGAGGTCCGCCTTTCCCGGGGATCGGCTTGCCCGGCATCATAACGTTTCCTTTGTTATCCAAGGTGTACATATTTACGTGTTCTTGTAGCATTTTCATACTGGTGGACGACACCTCGGTATAGCTTGCAAACAGAATAACCGCGAGAGTAACTATCCAAAGGAAGGTCAAGACCGACATGATCGCCGCAACGATACGCCGCTCTGATTTCTTAAACATCTTCACACCTCAATTCATAGCCGACTCCGCGTACGGCTTTGATCTCGGTACGCGCTCCGACGAATGCGAGCTTTTTTCGGGTGAAAGACATATATACTTCCACGTTGTTGTACTCAGCCTCACTGTCATAGCCCCAGATTTTCAGCGCAAGCTGTTCACGGGTCAGAATCTGCCCCTTGTTTGCGATGAGATACTCAAGTATGCGGTATTCTTTTTCGCTCAGACGTACGCTTTGCCCGTTTTCCGTACAGTTAAGGGTAGACGTGTTCGTGTCAAGAGATATATTTCCGAAAGATATGGAGCCGTCCGCCGTATTTATGCTTCGTCTGCCGAGCGCGCGGAGTCTGGCAAGGAGCTCTTTTGTCATAAACGGTTTGGTAAGATAATCGTCTGCACCGCTGTCAAGCCCGGCTACTTTATCGTCAAGCTCCGCTTTTGAAGTGAGCATAAGAATGGGAGTGAGTATCCCCTGACTTCGAGCGCGCTTTGCAACTTCAAATCCGTTCATTCCCGGAAGCATAACGTCAAGGATAACCACGTCGTATATGTTACTTTGAATAGCGGTAAGCCCGTCCGGGCCGTTGTCAAAATGATCGACTTCGTATTTTTCAAGACGTAAAAGCTCAGAGAGAGCCTGCGCCATTCTTTTCTCGTCCTCTATAAGTAACAGTCTCATTCTCCATCACCTCCGCGTATATATCATTATATCACAAAAAATTGAAAAATGATTGAATAACCGGGCTAAAGAAGAAATTTTCATAATTTTTTGATAAAATTAAAAAATAGGTTAACCGAGTGATCGTGTCTGACTCTATATAAACGAAAGCTTTCAAACAAACAGGGAGAACAAAGATGAATGAGGTAAGAGCAGGAGAAATATTAGCTCAAAATTTAACGGCGGTATACGGTTTTGCGTTTGCCCGCTTATACGACAAAGAAAAAGTGGACGATCTCGCTTCGGAAATAATTTGTAATATTATACTTTCTGCAGAAAATATAAAAAACGAGGATGCTTTTTGGGGTTACGCGTGGAAGACGGCTGAAAGCACCTTGAAAAAATTTATCCGTGCGGAGCAGAAAAAGAAAAACGACGTTGAATACGGCGAAGATATTGTGATATACGAGACTACACCGGAAGACGAGTATATCGAAAAAGAAGAACACAGTGAGCAGATATATCTACTGCGCCGCGAGCTTTCTCTGCTTTCTAAAACGCACAGGGAAGTATGCGTTGAATATTACGTACATAACAAGTCTTGTTCCGAAATTGCCCGAAAAATGAATCTGAGCGTTGAGATGGTAAAATACCATCTGTTTAAAACGCGTAAACTATTGAAAGAAGGTATGACTATGACAAGAATACTCGGTGAAAAAAGTTATAATCCCGGCACGTTTCGTCTTAATTTTTGGGGAGACCGAAACTGCTATGGCGAATTGTTCAAAAGAAAATTGCCGGGTTCTATCGCGCTTGCGGCGTACTATAATCCGATGAGTGTTGAAGAACTTTCGCTTGAACTGGGCGTTTCCGCACCTTATATCGAGGATGAGCTCGAAATTTTGGAGTCGGCGGGAGTTATTGCAAAGGTTGGAGTGAAATATCAGACCAACGTGGTTATAATAACAGAGGAATACGACGAAGATTTTAAAATAAAAACAAAGGATTTTTATCCATCCCGTGCCGATGAGATATGGAAAGCGGCGACAAACGTGCTAAACGAGGTTAGAAATCTCGATTTTCACGGGAATCACTATGATGACAACCGCCTACTATTTGCTATACTCAATATAGCGATGGTCGAGGGATACTATTTATCGAGAGAGAAATCTCCCGTAGGCGATGCACCCAAACTCCCGCTCGGTTGTCGCGGGTTTATATGGGGACACGATAATAACTTTAAAAATCTGCGTTTTCGGGGAGTTAGCATGAGAGTGGAAAACAGAGAGGGAAGTGCTTGGTTTTCTGCGGAGAACTATACGGTTATCGAGCGCGTGCAGAGATACGAGCACACCCGCTTTGCCGAAAAAGCCGAAGCTATGTGGGATGCTATTCTTGAACGTACTCCGAATAAAAACAACGAGACTCTGCCGTATCTTATCAAAGACAAATTTGTAATATTGGACGGAGAGAGACTGACTGCAAACTTTCCTGTGTTTGATACCGATACTTTCGGCAAGGTAACCGAAATTATCAGCAGTATATCCGAGATGATCTCTGACTGTATGATAGAGGTATCCGATCAAGGAGCTGAGATATTGGCAGAACTTGCTCCGAACAGCGTGAAAGATCAGTGCTCTGCGATAGCGAAGATACATCATAGACTTGATGTTGCTGCCATGCTGATGGAATATCTTATTGAAAATAAACGCCTGCTGCTTCCGAATGAAAAGACTCCTCTTTGCGTTTGGGGAGTAAGAAAATAAAACAAAATGTCGCCGGTTAAAAATCCGGTGGCATTTTTCGTCTGCGCTTGTTATATTATGAGATTTATGATATAATTAATTATGACAAAAAAACAGGCGGAGGGCAGTATAATGACAAGAAAAATAACGGCGGTTATATTCGCCGCGATTATCCTGTTTGGCGCGCTTACGTTTCAGACTTATGCAAACGGAGAAAAGATCGAAGGTTCTTACTCCCCGTATCCTAAAATAGAATACGACTACTCCGCATCGGTTGAGTGCGGTACTGTCAGATATATGTCGCAGATGTCATCTGACAGCTGCTTTTACGATGACTACTGG
>CAZGHD010000096.1:0-8144 GCA_964525525.1 uncultured Lachnospiraceae bacterium
GCAACCTTCTGAGTGTTAGGTTTGCCGGAACCGGACTCAATACCGCAAGCCTTCTTTATAAGAACGGGAGCGGGAGGAGTCTTGGTGATGAAAGAGAAGGAGCGGTCAGCGTAAACGGTGATAACAACCGGGATAACGAGACCGATGTCGTTCTTAGTTCTGTCGTTGAACTCTTTGGTGAAAGCGGGGATAGCCACGCCGTACTGACCGAGCGCAGGACCTATCGGGGGCTGCGGGGTAGCTTTTCCGGCGGGGATCTGAAGCTTAATGTAACCCATTATTTTCTTTGCCATTTTTAATACCTCCAAATGTGGTAATCATACGGGAAATTTAATAAATTTTTTCCCTCCCACGTGACCGCAGAATACTGCGGCTGCGACCGAGTATACTCAGTCGGCTTTACGCTTGACATTTTTAGCCTCAAGCTTAATAGGCATATCGCGCTGTGCAGTCTTGACAAGCACGGTGATCTCCGCGCCGTCCTCGGAAATATCCGAAACGGTACCGGCAAAACCTGCAAAGGGACTGTCAACGATCTCAACGCTGTCACCGATAGTGATGCTCTGAGTCGTGCGCGTTTCAACAGCCAACGCCTCAACTTCCTCATCGGTAAGCGGGGTCGGTCTGGATCCGGGTCCTACGAATCCTGTAACGCCGGTGATGTTACGGACAACGTGCCACGTAGCGTCGGTCATTACCATTTTGATCAGTACGTAACTCGGAAAAATTTTGTTTTCGACCTCTTTGGTAACGTCTCCGTCTGTTTCTACCACCGTTTCAACGGGGATAACAACGTCCTGGATAACGTCTCCGAGGCCGCGGTTCTCGACAATCTTTTCAAGATTGGTCTTAACCTTGTTTTCATAGCCCGAATAAGTGTGCGCCACATACCATCTCAGGCCATCATTCATTTCATTAATATCACTCATAGTTCCCGATTACAGCAGTCCCGCAAGCGAAATTATCGTCTGATGGAATGCATAGTCAAGACCACCGATAACTGCGCCGAAGATAATAACGACGACAGCAACGAATACAGATCTGTGCAAAGTCTGTTTAGGATTTGCCCAAACGATCTTTTTAAGTTCGCTCTTGTAATCGCGGAAGAATTTTCCGATTCTCTTGCCAAGACCGGGTTTGTCCTTTTTGGCAGGCTTCTGTTTGTCTGCCTTGGGAGCGGATACCTTCTTTTCTTCTGCCATTTTACCCGTTTCCTCTCTAAAAATTACTTGGTTTCTCTGTGCAGAGTGTGCTTGCGGCAGAATCTGCAATACTTTTTCATTTCAAGTCTGTCGGGATCGTTTTTCTTGTTTTTCTTGGTATCGTAGTTTCTTTGCTTGCACTCGGTACAAGCGAGTGTGATCTTATCTCTCATATCGGCACCTCCGTTTTAGATTCGGAACGCATTATGCGTCTCCGTTAATGTTTGCCTCCCTCGTTTATGCAAGGCTTTTGCGTAAGCATTGGCGCAAATTTCCACGCAAAAAAAGCCCTCACCAAAGAGGTATGTCCATTATATCACATCGGGCATATCTTTGTCAAGGCTTTTTTCGCATTTTCATCATATTATATATATCGACGTTTTTTGCCGGGGTCAGGATTCTCTTTTTTCCAGTATATGTCTGACAGTCGTGCCAATGACGTCCGCCATACGCACGAAGCCCGCGTCGTTCGGATGGATCATATCAACCGTCATATCGTACTGATGCGGTGCCGTATTGAAAGAGAGACCGTCTATAAAATAAACGTTTTTATCTCCCGATCCGCGCGCCCTCAGATACGAGGCCATAATAACGTCACGGCGCTGTAAAATATATTCCTGATCCCGTATGCAGGTCCAGTAGTTGGGACGGGTTATCATAACGTACGGAACGTCGGGATTCTTTTCTCTTACCGTTTCGTAAAACGAATAATGCGTTGCCTCAAGATGCTCCACCGACGGCGCGTTGTGGTCGTAATCGCAAACGAAAACGCTCATAGGAAGATCAGCCATCCATTTTGCAATAGCGGTCTCTCCCTTTGCGTTGCCGGAAAAGCCTATGTTTCTGAAATCAACGTTAAGCTCTCTGGAAATTATGGCAGGATATATGTATCCAGGTCTGCTTGCCGCCGTTCCGTGAACGATGGACGAGCCGTAAAAAATCACCGGATTTATATCGCGGTACGGGCGCGGAGCATCAACAACGGAATCCGGCTTCAGTCCGACTTCAAGACTCTCAACCACCGCGTGAACAGGGAAATTTATCGTGTAGGAACGCATGATCTCCCCTTCGAGATAGATTATCTGCTCATAGGAATCAACCATATCGTACGGCATACGGAATTCTCTGACGTAGCGGCTGCCGAATTCGCCGTCAATATAGAGATCAAATCCCGCGCTGGAAATGAGCGGCAAGTGAGGTGAACGTCCAACGGCAAGGAACTTTGCGCGTATGGCTACGTAAGGTGAATTGGTAGAAAATCTGACCCTGCCGCCCGCCGATTCCCGACTCAGCTTGTCCACAGCTTCAGAGGTCGCCTGTGCAACGTCTGACGGAACGCGGCAAAAATACGGCGTGTTTAGCGGATCGTGAAAGCCGTGAAGTGAGAACGGAGCGGTTTTTACGTTGTGCCATACCACCTCTGCGTCTCCGATGGTGGTATTGACTATCATATTTTTGTCAATGTTGATATACGATTCCATATCTTCCCTCGAAATTTATATTTTCAGCGTTATACGTTAATCATACCATAAAGCCGTGCAGGGTACAACCAAAAATTCTGCTATCCTTATTTAGTTATATGCGTTTTCCCCGAAGCTTAACTGCTATAAGAACGACAGCAATCACGGCAACTGCCGCACACACCGCGATTACGACCTCATACGTTGAAATCGCCCTGCCGTCCTCCGGCGCGGCGGTCGTCTCGTCTGATGTACTCGACTCCTCGCCGACGATCGTTATCGTCGTCGGCTTTTTGAAAAGCGACACCGACTCGTCGTCGCAGTGGAAATTTTCCATAGTAAACGGAACTGCGTCTCCAGCGAGTGCGCCTTCTTTTACGGTAAAGGACGCGGTAAATGCAACCTTCCCGCCGGGGAAGCTCAGCGGCTCGGTCGCACCTGCGACGAGTCGGATCACAGGAAGCGGCTCGCCGTAATCCGCTATCTGCGCGACGGTGGCAAGCTCGAAGTCCTCTGCAAAATTTCCGAGCGCTGCGTCTCGGTTATACTCGACTACCGACTCGTCAAACTTGAGGTCTATCTCAAATTTTGTCACGTCGTCTATCTCGGGCAACGCTATCGAGACGGTGACAACGTCCCCCGCTTTGAGCGCGTATATCGATTTCCCCTCCTCCGCAAACACCGCGGCAACCACGAAATCTGCCGCCGCAAATATCTGCAAGATGAGCATATTTACCGCCATCAAAAGCGTGAAAACCGGCAAAAAAATGGATTTTTTCATTTAAGATTCTCCTTCGGTTATAACAAACAATCGAGAAATCGGCGGTCGGGATGCCCGACCGCCGACGTTAGTTTATTTTGCGCCACAAATTACTTTGCGTAATATTCTGCGAGTGCGGCAACGTCCGCGTCTGTAAACGCGCCTTCAAACTGCATGAACTCGTCAAGTCCCGCGTTGAGATTGTTGAAAAGTCTTCCGGTGTAGTCGTAACCGATACAGAGAGTACCGTTACCCTCAAACATATCTTTTGCAAGATCTTCGCCGAGAGTAATGTTCTTGAACGCACCGAAGTCAAACGCTATTCTTGCATTGCCTTCCTCCGCATCGTAAGCAAAGATTACGTTTACCCAGCCGTCATAGTAATCCTTTGGCAACTTGTAGGAACGGTCTTTACTTTTTTCGCCGTCACCTACGTTGAAAAGAAGACTGGGATCTATTCTGTTATCGGATATGGTAATGCTATATCCTTTATTTGCGGGATTTGTTTTATCCTTATTTGAAAAAATCACAGATTCCTCAAAAAGTCCTTCCTGCTTGAGCCAGAAAGATATGGTAAAGCTTTCGCCGCCGGTGGTGTACTCGGGAATGGTGAGGTATCCGCTGTCAAGCCAGATGCCCTTGCCGAAAATACCGTCGATGAAGAAATAATCGTCTGTTGCCTCGACCTTGTTACCCATCGAGTCCTCGGTGGTCTCGTCAAAGGTGAGGTAATATTTAAGCTGTTTGTCAGTTATAAAGTTAGTGATATAGCCCTCTCCGTCCTTTTCGGGAGTAGGCATAGACTCGCGGTATCTCTTGTTGCTCTCCGAGATATACATCGGACGCTCGCCGCCGCCGACACCCTCAAAGATTCCCGCAGGAACGCGCGACCACCAGGTCTCGGGGCACTCAAGTCCGAGCGCGTGCATAACTATCGACGGAACGTCGTAAATTCTCATATCCTCAGCCGCGCCGCCGGAGATTACGTTTGAGCCGTTGATAGCGAACATGATATACTTTTCGCAGTCCATATTACCGCCGTGATCCTGCCCAAATCCGCCGTGATCAGCGGTGATCATTATCAGAGTGTCGTCAAGTACGCCAAGCTTTTCGTACGCGTCGTATATCTTGCCGATCAAAGCGTCCGTATCGGTTATCGAGCGAATGTGCTGTTCAGAGCCCCAGCCGTATGCGTGACCCATAGCGTCAGGATCGTTAAACACCGTCAAAAGCACCTTGGGAGCGCCGTCCGCTACGTATTCGCAGACCTTGTCTGCAAGTGCGGCGTCACTTTCATCTTCGGTTATCTTGTCCACTCCGATACCGTTTTCGATCATACCGGTATCAAACGCGTACCAGCCGCAGATAGACGCAAGCTTCGCATCCGGGTCACTTTCGCGTATTGCGCGGAAGAAGCTCGGATACTCGGAATCCGCCGGAAATTCTCTCTTTTCCGCGTCGGAATTGCTCACCTGATGCACGCTGTACGGAACGCCGTGAAGGAGAGAGGTCCAAGAATGAGCACTTATAGCAGGAACGCCGGTTCTTGCTTCGTATGTAACGCTTCCGTTTGCGAAAATGCGGTCAATATTCGGAGTGTCAGCGTCTTTGAAAAACGCACCGCCGCCGTCAACTCCGATCACGACGACGTGCTTATATACCTTGGGAGAGAGGTCTTTTGAGTCGGACGGCTCTGCCGTCGTGTCAGACGCAGTAGTACCGTCAGAGGGCTGCCCCTGCGGTGTAGCCTCTCCACAGGCAGACAGAAGAATACTTACGGTAAGCAAAAAGGATATGATTATCAGTAACTTGGTTTTCATTGAGGTTACCTCCGTCACTCAAACGTTATTTAGTCCATTATATCATCCCCTCCTGCTTTTTTCAATACTTTGTTAAAACAAGACAATATTTTTACAAAAATTCAAAAAATAATACCAAAAATCTATAAATAGATAAATAAAACGGGCAATAAATTTTCACTTTTATATCATATTACCATTGAACGGAGAGCAATTTAGTGGTAAAATATAATCAGGTATATTTAACGTCAGGAGAAAAAACGATGTTGCTTTCAGCCAATGCGGATCTCACGAAAATTGAACAGCTTTCTGAGCTCGGCTACGATGCCATCGACGTAGGATTTTGCCGCGTGATCTATCACGACGATCCTTATCCGCACAATCCCGTGCTTGACGGTGATGATTACGAGCAAACGTTAGACCGATATATTGAAAAATGTAAAAAGCTGAACCTGAAGATCATCGGTACGCATATTCCCTACCGTTTTAACTATGCCGATCCGAGCATCGAAAACTATGATTATTACCACATGATGACCTGCCGTGCGCTTCGCGCCTCCGAGTATCTCGGCGCCGAGTGGGCGGTCATGCACCAGCGAAGTGTGTACGAAACGGTTGAATACGTCAAACGGCTGTTTTGCGACACGGGAGTCAAGCGCATCGGTATTGCGATCGAAAACAAATCGAATCAATACTCCCCAGACGAGCTGATCCGCGCTCACGATATTCTGAAGCAAGAGGGTTATCGCGTGGGAATTTGTCTTGACACGGGACACTGTCACATCAACGGACAGTACGGAAGCGTAGCCGATACCGTCCGCCTGTTCGGTGAGCGCATCAAAATCCTGCACGTACACGATAATTGCGGCAACGCAGACGTTCACCGTGCGGTATACGCGGGAACGATCGACTGGCAGTCGGTTATGAAGGCTCTTGCGGATATTGAATACGGGGGCGCCTTTAACTTTGAATTACAGCCCGAGAAGCTCCCCGAGCCGTGCCGCGCGGCTTATGAACAATACTGCGTCACCACCGGAAAATATTTGATCGGACTTTTCAACGATTACAGAAATGATAAAATAAGAGGATAAAAAAATGGAAAAGAAAATCTACAAGACCGAAACTCACCTGCACACAGCAGAAACCAGCTCCTGCTCTGCGCTGAACGCAGAAACGCAGATCAACGCCTACGCAGAAAAGGGTTACTCCACCGTTTTCGTCTCCGACCACCTGAGAAAGAAATTTTACGGCGAAGAATTCTGCTCCGGACCTAACGATTACATCGTCGGCATCAGCAGATTCCTGCGCGGTTACTATCATGCAAAGGAGGTCGGCGAGAAGCTCGGTGTCACCGTTCTTATGTCAGCAGAGCTCAACGTCGGCGGTAACGACCACCTGTTTTACGGCATAGACGAGAAGTTCCTTTGCATGGATCCGCCCCTCCCGACCCTGGGTATGAAAGCGATATACCAGCGCGCGTGCGAGAACGGCATTACCATCATCGCGGCGCACCCGTTCAGAGGAGACAGACGTCCGAAGCCTGAATTCGTTCACGGACTTGAGATAGTCAACGCGGCGGACAACCACTATCACATAAACAACAACGACAAGGCTCTCGCGCTTGCCGAGACTATGCCTCACCTGCTCCGCACCTCCGGCTCTGACTGCCATCACGCCGAAGACATCGGACGCGGCGGCATTATGACCGATCACAAGATCACCTCCGCCGAGGACTTCGTAAACACTCTGAAGAGCGGAAATTACGAGATAATCGACATTTCTCCCGAGAAAGCGGCAGAAAATAATTTATAAAAAGCCGCATAATCTATTGATTTTTATCACATCATATGGTATAATACTTAACAAGATGTAGTATTCAATACCATATGAGGTGATTAAATGAACAACGAAACAAAAACAATAGAGAAAAAACCGAGAAGATATACTCTCGGCGAGGAGATAACCAACGCAATAACGCACGGTATCGGAGCCGGACTCGGCATAGCCGCAACGGTGCTTTTGATAGTCCGCGCCGCGATCCGCGTGGATGCGATGGCGGTGGTGGCGTCGTCAATTTACGGCGCGTCGCTTATCCTGCTGTACACGATGTCCACCCTTTATCACAGCCTCACCGGCCCGAGGGCCAAGCGCGTTTTTCAGATATTTGACCACTGCACGATATTCATTCTTATCGCGGGTACTTATACTCCGTACACGCTGGTCTCGCTGCGCGGCTGGATAGGCTGGACGATATTCGGCGTGCTTTGGGGGATTACGATACTCGGCATCGTTCTCAACTCGATAAGCATAGAAAAAGCGAAGAAGTTTTCTATGATAAGCTACGTAATTATGGGCTGGTGTATCCTTGCTGCGCTGAAGCCGATAATCGCCGCGCTTGGATTTTGGGGAATGTTTTTCGTGTTCATCGGCGGAGTATTTTACACCGTCGGAATTATCTTCTATAAAAAGAAAAATATCCGCTATATGCACTCGGTATGGCACGTGTTCGTGCTCGCAGGAAGCATCTTTCAGTTCTTTTCCGTCTATTTCTGGGTGTTAAAATAGAATAAAGTCGATCAAAAAATCCGCCCCGCCGAAAAATAATTGCCGTAAGGTATTGACATCGCGGGGCGGATGTGTTATAATAATTTATGTCATAAGCGCACGGATACCGGATTTACGTACAGATGCCGGAATGGCGGAATTGGCAGACGCCCGGGACTTAAAATCCCGTGATATGTAAATATCGTACCGGTTCAAGCCCGGTTTCCGGCACCAAATTAACTTAATATACCGCGGGGTGGAGCAGTCCGGTAGCTCGTTGGGCTCATAACCCAAAGGTCGTGTGGTTCAAATCCCGCCCCCGCAACCATGGCGAGTGTTCTTACAGCATTTGAAATGTTGTAGAACACTCGCTTTCTTT
>CAZGHD010000097.1:0-8133 GCA_964525525.1 uncultured Lachnospiraceae bacterium
AAAGGTTATTTTTAAGATAATTCTTACCATGAAAGACGGCTCTGTAAAAGAGATCAACTCCATCGGCGGCAAGCTTCCGGACGCAGTAGGTATTCCGGAAGAGCAGCTCAGACGCGCAGCTTCCCTTGCTGTTTGTAAGATCAATATCGACTCGGATATTCGTCTTGCAATGACCGCAGGTATCCGCCGCGTATTCACCGAGCAGCCTGACGTATTTGACCCCAGAACCTACCTCACCGTCGCTCGTGACGAGGTAAGAAAGATGGTCGCTCACAAGATCACCAACGTTCTCGGTTCCGCAAATACTCTTTAATTTTAAACGTCATTCGGTTATCGCGGAGCGGGTAGTGCCCGCTCCGCGTTATTTTCGAGGTAGATAATGAAGTGGTTTGAAACTTTCAAAATAAATTCTCACGACGTTGACTCAAGCGGTGTTCTCCGCCCGTCTGCCCTGCTTAAATATATGCAGGAAACGGCAGATCTGCAGTGTCTGCACGACGGCCCGTCAAACGACGAGCTGAGAGCGCGCGGCTACGGATTCGTTGTTAGCCGTATGTCGGTAAGCATATATGAGTCTCTCGGTAAACGAGACGAGGTATCGGTGGCGTCCTGGCCATGTGAGAGCAAAGGATACACCTTCGTGCGCTGTTACGAGGTCAGAATGGGTGACACGCTTATCGCGGAGGCGTATTCAACGTGGGCTTTGCTTAATCTTGAAACCCATCGTCCCTGTCGGGTTACAGAGATTCAGGAAGGCTATCTTACAGGCGAGTTTGAGCCGGCTGTTGAGCTTGATATGCCCGCGAGAATAAAGATCCCGGACGAGCCGGGCATGGCACTTTGCGGAGAGTATACGGTATCCTACCGCGATATTGACGTAAACCGCCATATGAACAACACCGTTTACGCGGATCTGCTCTGCGGATTTCTCCCGATGGAGGGAAAGAAGGTGATCTCGCTTCTGATCTCGTATCAGAACGAGGCTCCGATAGATGAGACACTTAAAGTATACACCTCGACCACAGGTGACGGAACGTATTTTCTGCGTACCGTCAGAGGCGACGGAAAGACTAACGTAGAAGCTGAAATAATGCTTGAAGATATTTGAACTTAATAATTTGCAGATAAAAAGGAAAGAAGCCCGGTACCTGAAGGCTTCTTTCCTTTTTTGTGTGAAAACTATGATATACGGCAAGAACCGTGTCACATAATCAAACGTTAAATAACCGATGAGCTGACAGACTGCTTTTTGAATTCTTCGATTAGCAGCTGTGCGGCTTCGAGGTCTATATGATCGTCTACGGCAAGACGGCGGATGAGCGAGACGTATTTCGGTACGCTCTGCGAATCGCTGTCTTTTATTTTGCCTATGATACGGTCAAGCTTGAGTCTGACTGTAGGATAGGTAACGTCGTAGATACCTGCCGTTTCTTTGAGTGAACCGGAGGACACGATGAAGTTTTTTATAAAAGTGAGATCATCCTCGGTCAATTTTTCTGCCCAGGTCGG
This sequence comes from uncultured Lachnospiraceae bacterium, assembly GCA_964525525.1. Classification (GTDB taxonomy): domain Bacteria; phylum Bacillota; class Clostridia; order Oscillospirales; family CAG-272; genus RGIG2161. Next base: position 1,510 of record CAZGHD010000097.1, read on the forward strand.
AAGAAGTACTCCTGACACGTCTTCACCTCCTCTTGCTTACATTATACACTATAATTTTATTAAAGTCAAGCTAAATTTTAATTTTTGTAAAATTTATTTTATATTTAATATTATTAAAAATAACAGTAAAAATGATTTTGGGAAAATCGGTCGGATTTTGGCGTAAAAAAGCAAAAAAATCCCATCAAAATAAAGGTAAACGTCCTTGTTTTTGATGGGATTTTTATTATTCTTTTGCTTTAATTTCCGTTAATTTCTGATCCTTACTGCGCCATGAGCACTATACCGATACCCCAGCGTCCGCTCTTTCTGCCAAAGAGTGAGAGACCGCTGTCCTCGCACGCACGGAAGGTGAGGGTAAAGCTGTCTTTTTCCAAGAGCTTGAACAGTATGCGGGAGGGGATATTCACGTCGCACAGCTTGCCGTACGAGCCGGCTTCATCAAGCAGATTGTCTACCGCCTGATAGTGATGGGAAAGCGCGCCGCGGGAATCTGCGGGGCAATCGTCGAGGTTGATGCGGGAGATCACCTCTCCGTCGATGAGAAGTTCAAGGACGCCGGGGTATGCAACGCTGTCTGTCTGCTTAAACGAGTTGCGGTTAGCACCCGGATCGCAACGGTAACCGAGCATATAATTACCGCCTTTTGTGCCTTTACTGCCGTCATCGGGGAGATCGTGCGTCATAAGCTCGCGGGTGGAAGCCTCGAAAAGTATTCTGACGTTGTCTGCCGTATCAAGACCGTCTATGTCAGCCGTGTTTATTTTCACGGAAAATTCGCCCGTGCCGATACCGCTGAGCTTGTTATCCTGCTGTGCGGGAATGACCACGCGGAATCCGTCTGCGCTAAGCTCTTTCGGTTCGATAGAGAGCGCGCCGTCAAGCTTGCCGTCCACGTCAAACAGGGTATAATTTGACATTACTATATCATCTCCGTCAAGCAGTACGTAGGAGAGCAGGGCAACTCCGTCGTGATCGGGAATATCAACCTCTATTTCTCCTGCGTCAAAACAGCCGTAACCGCACCACTTGACGTCGTATTCGTCGCTTTCCGCGATATAGTCGCCGTATACGGGGTCTATTATTTTAAGTGCCCATGCAACCGTCAGAGTTTTTCCGTGACGGAGATAGGTAAACGATGAGCCAAACATCGGTAGCTTTACCGTGTCGCCGGGGTTTACCGTTACCATGGGAGGAAAGTCTGCTCCGAGATAATCCTGTGAATGAAGGTCGCGCAGACTCATTCCGTATTCGCTGTAACCGAAGTCCTTGTCGTCGTTGTTAAGCTTATAGTAGCCGTTGAACTCGTTTACCACGTCGTGGAATTCGGTGAAAACGAATCCGCAGAGCTTATCGTGCAGGCGGAACTCGTTCATCATGTATTTGTACTGCCAGGATATGTCGCTCTCACCTGCGTTTCCGTCTACTCCCCATACGTTACCGCATTCGCTGTTCATACAGGGAACGTCTTCCATTGCAAAATCCTTGAAATAGTTTGAGTGAGTACCGACGTACGCGTTGTTACAGAAATCGTCTACAACTTTTTTTACCTTGGTGTAACCGTTTGAATAGAAGTGCCAGGTGTTTACGTCGGTTTTGGTGTGGTCTCTGCGGCAGACCGAGTTATCCTCGACAAGGCGGGTAGGATCGAGCTCTTTTGCTTTTTGCCAGCATTTTACTACCCACTCGGCCGTTTCGTCCTTGTATTCAACCTTCTCTCCGCCGTCCTCGGTGCGGGTACGGGTGAGAAGTCCCCACGTTTCATTAAATACTACCCAGTAGAATATAGAGGGGTGATTGCGGTCGCGCTTGATCTGCTCTTCCATCTCGTATTCAAACTGAGTCATCACGTCCGGCTCGGGATTTGACCAGAAGCACGGCATATCTTCCATTATAAGCATTCCGAGCTTATCTGCGTAATACAGCTTGAGAGGCTCTTCTGCTTTGATATGGATTCTCGCCATGTTTATTCCGATGCGCTTTAAGCGCAGGATCTCTTCCTTGCAGTCGTCGTCTGACGGAAGGGTAAAGAAGCCTTCGGGATTGAACGACTGGTCAAGAACGCCGTTTATATAATACGGTTTGCCGTTTAAGGTTATGTATCTGTGACCGTGCTCTCCGAACACGCCCGTGCCTATCTCACGGATACCGAAGTAGGTGGAAACTACGTCATCGCCGAGTGACAACGTACCCTCGTAAAGCTCGGGTGTTTCGGGTGTCCAGAGCTTGGGGTTATCTACTTTTAATACAAGAGACGCTTTGTTGTCCTTTACTGCGGCAGAACCCTTAACGCAGTTAAAATCAGCACAAACGGTCGCGCCGTCCTTGGCACCTACGGTGGTAACGTCATAGGTGACGGTACCGTCTATCAGCGTACTTACTGCAAAATCGCTGATATATGCCGACGGACGTGCTTCAAGCCACACCGTCTGCCAGATACCGCGCGCGTCGCCGTATCCCTGTTTACCGTAAGTTTGAGATCTTTCTGCTGTGTCGGTTGCGGAAACTTCAATTACGTTTTCGCTCTGTCTGTCCCAGAGGTCTGTAACTTCAAATTCAAATCTCGCGTATCCGCCGCGGTGAGAGCCGATTACCTGACCGTTGAGCTTTACCTCACAGGTGTAATCCACTGCGCCGAATATAAGAAAGATGCGATTATCTCCGGGATCGAAATTCACACGGCGGCGATAATAGCCGGTGCCGTCTTTTGAGTCGTCTATCCCGGACAGCGGAGAACCCCACGGATAGGGGACGTTTATTTTCATATCGTATTTAGGCTCGTCAAAGGAAAATTCCCATTCGCCGTTGAGATTTAACCAATTATCGCGGGCGAAATCAGGCTGAGGGTAGAGCAGCTTTTTTACCATAACGGTACACCTTCCTGTCGTTTTTGTCAAATACAATTATATTTGATTTTTCACGGCGTGTCAATAGCAAAAAGCCGAGCATACTTTTGCAGGCGGTCGTTTTTTAAAAAAACAAAGGAATTACCGCTAAAAATCGCGCAATTATAGCGGATTTACTTGATTTTAAAGTAAATCTGTGCTAATATTATCTTATGGTAGAATATATGTAGATTATCCGTATATTATGAAGGCGCGAAAGGAATCTCTTTATGTCAGGCGAAAGCAGTAACACGAACGTATTTTTGGTGAATCGGACGAAAATATCTCTCCTTACCTTTGCGATAATGGCGGCGCTTGCCGTTTTGGCAAGGGTCTCGGCTTATTTTTACAGCGTTACCGCGACCGATATAGTTTATATGACTACATTTATTCCCACGGTGTTTTATTACGCATCCAGCCTGTTTGACGTTGCAATGATGTTCATCGGCTACGCGCTTGTGTCGTATTACATAATTGCGGGCGGACTTCGCCATTCCGTTTTACCGATAATCTACGCCGCTTTGTCGATTTTGCTGAGTTACGTAATGATCGTGGTGTTCAATATGATAGAGCGCTCCTCGGCAGACATTTTATCTACGCTTGTCTATCTCCTCGCAAATTACGCGGCAGAGATCTTCCGCCTTGCGGTCATCGCCGCGATCGCGGTTATTGTAAAGAAGCTTCGCGGTGCGGCTCAAAACGGGGATCTCAAGATCCACGGTTTCGCTCCGTTTTCAAATCAGTTTAATTTCGTTGCTTTTCTGTCCGCTGTTATCGTAGTTGTGGGTAAGGCGCTGGTTGAACTTTTTAACTACACTCTCCCGTTCTTTGAAACTTACAGCGACGTTACCGCGCAGGAGATTTCTGGTATTATTACCACCTATCTTCTCATTATAGTTACCGGTGCGCTCGGATATTTCCTGTCGCATCTTACCACCACTCTGATCGCTCGTGTCGCAGGCGTTCCCGCCGACGCGCATAACGATATATAACATTAATAAAAATTCCCCATATAAAGGAGAACAAAAATGCAGACCGCTTTTTCTAAAGAAATTGACGCTAAAAACGTAAAACTCAACTACTTCGTTTCCACTCCCGACGGATTTGACAAAGAGAAAGAAAGCCTTCCTATGATAGTATTTCTTCACGGTGCCGGTGAACGCGGAGATAACGTAGAGATGATCAAGTGCCACGGTATTCCCAAGCTGTTCGCTACCGGTCACTGTCCGATGTATCCCGATCTCAGAGTTATCACACTCTCTCCCCAGTGTCCCGCAGACTGCGTATGGAACACTCTCGTACATCAGGTTGCCGCTCTTATTGACCAGGTTGCAGAGGAGTACAACGTAGACAAGGCAAGAATCAGTATTACCGGTCTTTCGATGGGCGGTTTCGGCTCCTACGAGCTTGCTACCGCGTATCCCTTCAAGTTCTCCGCGCTTGGCATGTGCTGCGGCGGCGGTATGGAGTGGAGAGCAAATATGATCTCTCATATGCCGATAAGACTTTATCACGGACTTGACGATGATCTCGTTCTTCCCGAGAGAACGGTTACTCTCGCAAATGCATTCAAGGCATACGGCGCAAATCCCGACGTATATCTGTTTGACGGCGTAGATCACGGCGTATGGAATATCGCGTACGACAAGACAGATCTCGTACAGTGGCTCGCTTCCCAGGTAAACGAGCGTATGAACGGCTGATATTAAAATATCCAAGACCACCGATCATCGGTGGTTTTGATTTAGGCGGAGGACGTATGAAAAAGATTTTATTATCCGCGGTGATGCTTTTGGCGGTGTTTCTGCTTTTTGCCGGTTGCGCCGAAAAAACGCCGTCGGTCATTCTTCTCACAAAATCCGAGGAGATCTCGGCGCCCGCAGAGGATACCGAGCCCTCTGACGCCGGGGAGCTCGGTGACTGTGATTACGTTCTGAACACAAACTCAAAAAAGATACATTTACCGTCCTGCTCAAGCGTCGGTAATATAAAAACGGAGAATATCAAGCGATTTTCGGGCGATCCCGAGGGACTTACAGACGATGGATATTCTTTTTGCCGTGTATGTCTGAATGGTAAATATTTGAGTGATGAAAATAAGTGATAAAAACACGAACCGCTCGTATTATGCGAGCGGTTCGATTTTTTGTTGGTCTCGTAAAATTATTTGAATGCTTTCTGGTTGAGGATGAGTGCGCTGTACATAAACAGAACGTCTTTACCCTCAAAGTCGATCATGTTTTCGAGTATATCTGGCATAACGTAGCGAATATCAACTACGTAGATGCTCTTGTATCCCTCTGCGAGCAGGGGAGTGAGGCTGGAGCCGAACGAGTCGCGGAAGATGATGAGCTCTTCGTCGGTGGTTGCGTTCGGATTGTCTATTCTGAGAAGTGCGCGGGTGCCGGAGAGGAAGAAGTTATATCCGTCCTGTCCTTCAAACTGCGCGTGATCGTAGATAGAACCGGTCTTGCCTGTTTCGTAGTCGTACACGGTGCAAGAGTCAAGTATCTCGTTTGTGAGATAGGTGAGGGTGTCGGGGGTGGGATAAAGTGCGCTCTGTGCGTGGTAAACGCCTTTGAATCCCTCGAGGGTGTTCTCGGTGTACTCGCCCGAAAGTCTGTCCTTGATACCAAGTGCCTCTGCGAGCTTGCTTACAACGCCGTCAAGCTCCTCCTGACGCCAGTGAGTGTCGGTACGGTAATAGTCGTCAAGCTGAAGACAATCGAATATGTCGATATACTCTGCTTCGGGGAGTGCGTCCTTGACCTTCTCCTCAAGCCACTCGTAGTCGGGCGCGGGATAGCCGTAGTACTCGCCGAGGAAGTAGTTCTTGTCGGGAACGAGGGACACGAATTTGTCTCCGCCGTTGTCCTTGAGATATTTATCAAAAACGTACTGAAGTCTGTCGATGGAATAATCAACCAGCTCTTCGTTGAAGTCGGATTCGATCTTTACGATATAGCCGTTTTCAACTGCGAGACCGTTGTTTTCCTTGAGATTAAATATGTTAAGCTGGAAATTTGCTTTAAGCGAACGGAAAAACTCGCGGAGAGGGAACTGGTCTACGGTGTAGTCCTCAAAATCGTTTATCCAGGTCTTGTCGATTATACCGCTGAGTGTTATATCGGTCGGGAACTGAGCCAGCGGACGGCGCTCACTCTCCGAGGTCTTTACGGGATTGAAGTAAGACGCTATGCACATAAATACGAACACTGCTATAAACGCAATGAACACTGCGCTAACTACGATATTTTTTATCTTGTTATTCATATCTTACTCCTCCTTAGAATCTGAAGTAGAGGAACGGGCTGAACGATCCGTCTACGAAATATGCGGTTACTATAAGAAGAATTGCTACGTGGAATATCGGCTCAAGAACGTTGAACACGTTGTTTATACGAGTGTTTTCTTTGAGCTTGAGAACGAAGTTCTTGAGTATGGGAGTAGCTCCGAATATACCGATGACAAGAATTACGGCGTAGCTGCTGAGTCTGTATGCCGTGTCGCCGCTCCAGATCGGAAGTCCGCCTGCGCCGAACATGCTTCCTACGTCAGCGAGCGCACCGGCCATACCGCTTCCGTTGAATATAACGAAGCTGATGAGGATAAGCACGGTAACGTAGATATGAGAGATAAATTTCGGAAGCTTTGAGAAGAACTTGTTGAGGAAGAACTTCTCGAGTACGAGCAGTACTGCAAAGTAAAGTCCCCAGATTATGAAGGTCCAGTCTGCGCC
>CAZGHD010000098.1:0-8088 GCA_964525525.1 uncultured Lachnospiraceae bacterium
TGATCTGGTTGCCAAGGATTCCGCCGTAGCCGTAATATGTACCGGAAGTACCGCCGGTACCCATGGTCATAGTGTTACCGCCGGAGCAAGCAACAAGGGCGAATACCATAACAAGCAGAAGAAAAACGGAAATAATGCGTTTCATAGAATTGTCCTCCTGTAACTTGGAACTGGTCCAAATTTTTCTAAAATATATAACTACCTTCTATTATACCGAAAAAAATGAATTTTTGCAATAGGAAAATGACAGAAATTTGATATTTAATATATTAATTTGAAGATTTTTTCAAAATAAATGAATATTCTATGCATAAATATTGCAAATTTCTTGGGCGGCGGTCGGAATTTGTTCTATTTGTTTGAGATATCAATATTTACCGTGATTTTTTTCAAATATCGCACACTCACCGAGGTCGTGTGCCGTATTTAGTTCTTCTTCGTTTTTTACAGTCCACACGAATTTAGGCGCGCGGTAAAAGGCGGTGGTTATCAGCACGGGTATCGACTTCCTATCCTCTTTGTTGTATGCGATGAAGTCGGGACGTGCGATGAAGTTGAGTACCATTATAGACAGTACTGCGTTCAGCGCAGAAAATTTCTTTTTATCACGGCAGACGTTGGTGTAAAGAAGTCCGCAAAATGCTTTTGGAAGATGCTTTTTCATCTCTTTTATAAGAAGCGGGTTAAACGACTCGATGCAGTATTCACCCGAATATCCGTCAAGCGCGAGAGCGACTTTTTCACACAGCGAAGTGTCAAGCGACTCGCCTTTAAGCTCTATGAGCAGAGGTACTCTGCCGTCAATGAGCGAAAGAACTTCTTTGAATTTCGGAATCGTTTGATCGGTGCCTCCGAGGTGAAGTTCGGACAGCTCGTCTGAGCTTAGCTCGCACAGCTTTTTATCACATCCCGTCATTCGCGAAAGGGTATAGTCGTGAAATACCATGACTTCTCCGTCGCTTGAGAGCTGAACGTCAAGCTCTATACCGTATCCTGCAGACGCGGCACGATCAAACGCCGCGAGTGAATTTTCGGGTATATCTTTGCCGTGAAGTCCGCGGTGAGCGTAGTCGGTGAGAAGGGAAACACAGTTTTGCGAATCTTTACACGGGCGCACTAAAATCAGCAGATATACGAGAAACAGTACTATCAAAACGGACAGAATTACTGTAAAAGCGATCATTAGTCAACGTCAAGGTGCTCGAGAGCACTCTTCCTTTCGGTTATCTTTGAGTCACCGTGCTTGACGAAAAGCATGGTTATAAATGAGAACGCTACGAACACCGTTCCGAATGCGAAAAATACGTAACGCATACCGAAAATATCGTAAAGTATTCCCGAAAGTATCGGGGCAATTATCTGCGCCGCCATTGACGCGGTGTAATAATATCCCGTGTATTTTCCGGTGTCTCCGTGCTTTGCAAGCTCTACCGCCATCGGGAAGGAGTTTACGTTTATTGTCGCCCAGCCGATTCCGGCAAGCGAGAAAACGGGGTACATTATCGCCTCGGGAGTTTCGGGCGACACGAATATTCCTACGAAAAACGCACAAGCGAGCATCAAAACTCCTGCGAGAATAGTCTTTTTTCTGCCGACGCGGGATGCGATTATTCCGACCGGAATGTATGAAACGATAGCCGCCGCCTGTGCAACTATGAGAGTGAAGTTGAAATCAAATCCGAGAACGTTGGTTGCGTATACCGAATATTTGCTGGTTATCGAGTTATACCCGATATACCAGAGAGCAACGGAGGCGAGTATGAAAAAGAGAGACTTCAACTCGGGTTTTGAGAGCTTTCCGCCGGATTTTGCGTCCGAGACGGGTTCTTCAAGTCCGAGCCTTACTGTGTCAGCTTCCATTTCGGCAGCCCATTTTTTCTCTTTTACGGAAAGCATAAATATGATAAATCCAACGAGCATAACCGCGCAAACTGCGAAAACGTATCCTGTGTATTCCATATACTGATTTTTGGAGGTGGCAAACACCATTCCGAGAACGAGGACGATGATTCCGCCTGCCGTTCCGGTCAGGTTTATTATAGCGTTTCCTTTTGAGCGCAGAGGCTTTACGGTAACGTCGGGCATCAGCGCAACGGCGGGTGAACGGAAAGTTGCCATAGCAAGCAGAACTACCAAAAGAGTAGCAATAAATCCGACGAGCGGCAAGGGATTTTCTATAGTTAATTTTACTGTCATCTGTCTGACTGCCTCGATCATCTCCGCGTCAGACGCGGAGGCTTCAGCGAGCTCGGGCACTCCTGCCGCGATAACCTGCGCGAGCTGATAGTTATCAATAAACGTAAGACAGATAAACGAAACTATCGCGATTATTGTGCCGAAGAATATGAACGGAGTGCGCTTTCCGAATTTGGTATCTACCTTGTCGGAAAGCGCGCCGAAAATCGGGAGCAGAAACACGGCAAGCACGTTGTCTACCGACATTATCGCGCCGGATACCGATTGCGGAAGTCCGAAATGATTGGTAAGGATAAGCGGAATTATTGCGTCGTACGCCTGCCAGAATGCGGTTATGAGGAAAAACGCCATTCCGACGAGGGTGACGCGCTTGTAATTGAGTTTCATTGTCTTTTTCCTTTCACGTGATTTGGGAAAACGTCTTATCGTTAGTATACCATAAAGCCGAAAAATATGCAACAATCCTGCTTACTGTCAGATATAAAAAACAAGACCTCGTGTGAGATCTTGTTTAAATTTAATCGGAATTATTTAATACTTTTTATAAAGAATGCGTCGTCGTTTTCGCACATGGCAGGGAAGGTGAGGTATTCGATTCCGTCGAGGACGCTTTCTTTTCCCGGGTGATAGTGCCCCCCGAAAACTGCTTTGACTTTTCCGCTTGCTTTGAGTATTTCTCTGACCTCGGCATCGTTTGACAGTCTGTGATCTTCGGGTATGTTTGGGTCGATATTCTGGTGCATAAACACGTAAACATCTCCGCGCGCATTCGCGAGCCGGGTTTTCAGTGTGGATACGTCGGGCAGATAGGTGTCTCTCCAATCAGTATCCCCCGGGGCGTAGTGATTACCGTTTGAAAAATGGCACGCGTCAAGGAAGATCAGCGTTTTTTCACCGATGATTTCGACTGACGGACAACTGTTTCCGAGAATAGAGTAAAACTGATCTTTCGTGAAAGTGAAAGCATCGTGATTTCCCATAAGGCACACCGTACGTATGGTAGAATTTCCGATCACGCGGGCGATCTCTTTGAGGTTTTCTGTTTCCTTTTCGCGGGAGTTTTCTTTGTCTGTAAGATCACCGAGGCAGACTACAAGGTCGCACTTTTCTTTTTCAAACAAAGCGTAAGCCGATTTGATCTTTTCAAGCGATTTGCTGTTATATCGTTTTCCGCAGGTTATTTCTGCCGAAGAATAATGCGAGTCGGTAAAGAATCCGAGTTTCATTGTTACTCACCTCTTTGAAAGCATTATACCACAAAACGTGAGATCACGCAATACAAAGATTAAATAATAGAAAAGCACCTGATTCCTCTCGGAATCAGGTGCCTATACTTATATTTCAGTACTTTCGGGTGCTTTTGAGAGTCCTGCCGCTTCGGATACGGGCAGGGAAAATGCGATGCCCTGAGCCTTTTGCTGCATGCCCATCTGTTTATACAAAGCGTGAAGAACACGGTCGCGTATGTCCTTTTCTACCACCAGCATAAGTATCTCTTTTTCTGCGTGGACGGTGATTCCGAAAAACGCCGCTTCCTTTTCGCGGGCTACTCCGCGTCCGTTGATAATGGTTCCGCCGCGTGCTCCCTCTTCACGGGCAACGCGCATAGCGTCATCTGCGTAGCCTGCGTTTACGATTGCAAATATCACTTCATGATTATTCGTAGTCATAATTAATCCTCCCTGCCTTGTTTGTTGTTGCTCAAAAACTGATACATATTTACACCGATAACTCCCGATAACGGTACCGCAAAGGCTATGCCTTTGCCGTTTCGTATAGTTTCAAATTTGTCTTCAAGACATTTGATGATCGGAGACACCATATCCTCGCGGACAACGCTTAAAATTACCGCTTTGTGGATATTAAGTCCGAGCATATCTACGATTTCGGAATGTGCCGTGCCTATACCGCCTGTGACCATCTGAAAGTTAACTTCAAACTGGCTGAGAATGTCCAGATAGAACTCTGCTTTGGTACGGTCAACCACGGTGATTATCAACTTCAGCTTCTTTATAGCCGATTCGTTAATTGTATTTGCCATATCAGATCACCTCTACATGAAATTGATGATATGCTCATCGTCTGCCTGCAGGATTCTGCGCATTGCGCGTTTTTCCTTGATCTTGTTGGACACGATCGCTTTAAATCCGAGCAGCTGGATGGTAATGAGAGGCGCCATTGCGACCATCGCTACTACGCCGAATCCGTCGCGCAGTACTGCGTTTTCTCCCTGCAGGGACACGCATATACCGATGGCGAAGGGAAGAATGAATCCCGAGGTCATCGGACCGCTTGCAACTCCGCCCGAGTCAAACGCGATAGCGGTGTACACGGGAGGAACGAACAGAGAGAGCGCGAGAGAAATGAAATATCCGGGGATTATGTAGTATACGAGAGAAAAATCAAATATGATTCGCGTTACGCTCAGCGCGATAGCAATTCCGACGCCGGCGCACAGACCGAACATCATAGATTTTTTGCTTACGTAACCGCCGGTGACGTCCTCTACCTGTGCGTTAAGTACGTGGATAGCGGGCTCTGCCATAACTACCAAAATACCGATAACCAGTCCGACTCCTACCAAGAGAGCAGGGTGTAGAGAGGAGAGCTGAAGTCCCATTTCGTAACCGATGGGCATATAGCCTACGTTTACGCCGGTTAAGAACATTACCAGACCGAGATAGGTGAAGATAACGCCGACTCCGATTTTGAGCAGCTGCCTTTTCTGAAGTTTAAGGAAGAACACCTGGCAAAGCAGGAAGAAAAACACGATAAGTCCGAGTGCGACCGCTACTTCTTTTGCTACGTGAGAGGCGTCTTCGAGATACGCTTTCAGCACGTTTTGCTCTACGGCACCGTAATTTACAGTGTACGTAAGGTCGTTGCGGGCAAATATACCGAGAACGAGCACCGCAAGTATCGGTCCTATTGAGCAAAGAGCAACCAGACCGAAGCTGTTTTCCTGACTGCGTCTGTCACCGAGAACGTTAGAGATACCGACACCCAGCGCCATAATAAACGGAACGGTAATGGGGCCGGTGGTAACTCCGCCCGAGTCAAACGCCATGGGGAGCAGGTCAATATTGTCGTTGATAGACAAGATTAACGCTAAAGCAAACAGGAGCATATAAAAAAGCATAAGTATTATGGAAAGGCGGCGTTTGAAAACGATACGCAGAATAGCGATTATCAAAAACGAGCCGACACCGAGTCCGACGGTGTAAACCAAAAGCTTTCCGTTCATTACCGAGCTTACCTGATTTGCAAGAACCTGCAGATCGGGCTCTGCGATAGTGATCAGCATACCGAGTACGAAGCACACGGTAAGGAGCCATCCTATCGTTTTCTGCCTTGAGAGTCCTGCACCGACGTTGGTTCCCATAGGAGTCATAGCAATATCCGCGCCCAGATTAAAAAATCCAATTCCCAAAACCAGCAGTACCGCTCCAACCGTGAAGCTTATCATCTCCGAACGGTTAAAAGCGAATCCGGGAAGAAGAGACGCTAAATATACGATAAGGGTGATCGGCAGCGCTGAGATCAACGCTTCACGAATCTTCGCCCACAATTCTTTCAATTAACTTCACCTGCCTCAAAAAATAACATATATAATTATTATAACATAAAATTGTAAACTAAACAAGGCGTGTTACGATATGTTTACAAAACTATTCTTCAAAGCAATCGTAGCTCTTTAGGATGTGCTTTCCCGTTTCGTATAAAAATGCCGTCATTGTACGCATCCACTCAATAGGTGTATCAAGCAAACGGGTGTCCTCCGGATACGGGCGTTTTTTTGCGGGCGGTGTGAAGATTCCTCCTACTTCAAAGGTAAAGTATCCGTTGTAACCGATGCGCTTGAGTCCGTTCATAACTGCATCCATATTCATAGTTCCGAGGAAGGGAAGCAGATGCGTATCTTTATCTCCAAAATTATCGTGGATATGGAGTGCGAGTACGTGGCTTCCCAAAATCTCAAGCTCCTTATCTTGCGGCATCTCTTGAAGATTAGCGTGTCCCGCATCCCAAACGGCGTGAAAGAGAGGGTGGTCTATATATTCGATCAGTTCCAGAAGCTCGGTTGCTTTGTCAATCCAGAAAATACCGCCCTCGCATCTTTTGTTGAAATTTTCAACCAAAATATTGACACCGTATTTTTCTGCTTGCAGAAGAATTGGCGAGAAGAATTCTTTGTTTTTCAAAAACGTTTCTTCGACGCTGAGTCCGTTAGCATATCCCGAATGTACGACCAGATTGGGGATCCCCCAATATCCGCAGGCATCGACACAGCGGATAGTATCCTCGATGAATTTCTCACTTTCTTCACCGAAAGGCTGTCCCATCGGTGAATGAGCCTGCACCAACCGTATACCGATTTTATCGACGGCGTGCTTTATTTCTTCAAAATAAGACTTGTAATCTGCTCCGTACACGCCCGAGCGGCTTTTGAAATCCGATCCAAAGTTATAGTCGGCGTAGGAAAATCCTGCTTCACGGATATATTTAAGCGATTCCGTTTGGGAATGTGTGTAACTGTAAAAATTCCCCGTCGTTGTTGCGAGCTTCACCCGTTTCACTCCTTTGTAATACGCGGTTTATGTAATTTATAAAATCAATACAGCATGATTTTTCTGAATTTCTCGATCGAAGCTTCGGAAACTCCGCAGGACAGCAGGTATTTCGTTGCTTTTTCTTGTACCGTTTCGCCTTCAAGCGCATTGAAATCCTCCAAAAAACGTTTACAAGTGTTTTCTTCGTTTCTTGAACGGTCGCCCCAAATTGACAGAGTGGTGATCTCATAATCATCCAGCAAATTATCATAAGTTTGACCGAGGACGGCGCCTATTAAAAATGCCAAAGTTCCGGTTCGGTCTGCGCCTCCCCAGCAATGAAAATATATCGGATAATTTTCTTCGTTTGAAAGAAACTCAAAGATTTTAAAAGTGATTTCGGGATAAGTAAACCAACCGCTGTAAGCCATAACCGGAATGTTGATATAGTTTCCTTTATATACGTCGGCAAGCCGCTCGGCAGTTCCTCTTATGTCAAGTACGGATTTGATTTTTAATACTTCCCGCATGGTCTTCAGACCCTTTTCACTTATGAATATGTGGGAATTCATTTCACTTCCTCGGTACAGAAGTCCTTGCTTGATACGTTTTCCGGAAACGGTTTTCCAGCCTCCGCAGTCGCGGACGTTGGTTATACCGTCGATCTTTATAAAACGGGGATACCTGTCAGACGTGTCAAAATAAAAGGTGTCGGAAATCTCATCTCTGCAAATAACTCTCCAAAAATAGCGTGTTCCGCACTTGAGATTTTCTACCTTTTCGGTGTTATTTCCGAGCTTTGAATAGCAGACGTTAAAGGTTTCGCTCTCTGAAATTTGAAGCGTGCTTTCTCCGTCGGCTTCCCATTCGAACTCGATCTCTTTTGGGAAACTGCAATCATTTTCCGAGCTTCTTTTCAAATTCAGATATTCAAAGGATTCTACGTTTACGCTCGAGCGATCCGACTCAAGAAAATCGATTTGTACGTCTGTTAGTAAATCAAGTATTCCACCATTTTGGGGACTTTTTAATACTATCATTTTGATCCTTCTTTCTTGTTCCGATCGGAACATGGTTTTATCACGGTTAACTTAATTATAACATAATCTGTTTGATTTAACAAGATGTGCAGCTGTTTAATAGACTGTCGAATCCATCTTGACGAAAGGTTTAGCGATATTCCGTCTCCGACGGAGTGATATTTTTGCTTGCGCAAAAGTGATATTGAAGCCTTACGGCTTCAGTGATATTATATTCGCCTTTAAAAATATCACTTGCGAAGCAAATATAACTGGTGCAGCCAATATAACTCGCCGTGAGGCGAATATAACTGAAAAAATTT
>CAZGHD010000099.1:0-8081 GCA_964525525.1 uncultured Lachnospiraceae bacterium
AGGCTTACTATACCGCAGACGGTACTATTCAGCTTTTCCGTCCGCAGAAGAATATAGAGCGTATGAACAACACCGGCAAGAGAATGTGTATCCCGGAGCTTAATCCCGACGACGTTCTCGAAGCTATCAAAGCAGTAGTTGACTACGATAAGGATTGGATCCCCACCGCTGAAGGCACTTCTCTTTATATCCGTCCGTTCGTTATCGCAACCGACGCCCACCTCGGCGTACATATAGCAAAGAACTACCTCTTCGCTATAATCCTCTCTCCCGTCGGCGCATACTACGCTACCGGTATCAACCCTGTTAAGATCTACATTGAGACCGAGTACGTCCGCGCTGTTAAGGGCGGTACCGGCTTTGCAAAGGTCGGCGGTAACTACGCGGCTTCCCTCAAGGGACAGGAAAAGGCTGAAAAACTCGGCTACGCACAGGTTCTCTGGCTTGACGGTATCCACCGCAAGTACATCGACGAGGTCGGCGCAATGAACGTGTTCTTCGTTATCGGCGACGAGGTTGTTACCCCTGCGCTTGACGAGGGCAACATTCTTCCCGGCGTTACCCGTGATTCCTGTCTTGCGCTTCTCCGCAGCTGGGGTATGAAGGTCTCCGAGCGCAGAGTTTCTATTGACGAGCTCAAGGAAGCGTATGCCGCAGGCAAGCTCACTGAGGCATTCGGTACAGGTACCGCAGCAGTTATCTCCCCGATCGGCGAGCTTAACGACGACGGTAACATTATGACCCTCTCTGACGGCAAGATCGGTCCTATCTCCCAGCGTCTTTACGATACTCTCACCGGCATTCAGTGGGGTAAGCTCGAAGACACTATGGGCTGGATCGTTAAGGTAAACTAAAACATTGAAGATAACCGTTTTGCAGGACGCAGACGGTATGAGAGCAGGCGAGTTTCTAAAAAAGAGACTCGCCTGCTCTGCGAAACTGATAACACGGCTCAAAAAGGACGAGAGGGGGATCGTGTTAAACGGTTCCCGCATCACCGTCCGCGCGATACTTCACACGGGCGACGTGCTCCAGATAGCCGACGCCGACCGTCAAGAAGACGTAAATGAAGACATCCTTCCCTGCGGCGAGATGCCACGCATATTATATGAAGACGACGACATCATAGCGGTAGACAAACCCGCGTTTATGCCGACGCACCCGTCCCACGGCCACTATGACGATACTCTCGCAAACGCGCTCGCCAAATATTTTCACGATGCGGGAACGCCGTTCGTTTTCCGTTCGCTAAACCGACTTGACCGCAACACCTCGGGAATAGTAGTCGTGTCAAAAAACAGACTTACAGCATCCCGTCTCTCGGCGGCTATGTCAGGCGGCGAGGTGAGAAAAAAATATTTCGCAGTCACTTGCGGTATACCCCAAGAACGCTCGGGACTTATAGAAACAGACTTCCGCCGCACCGCGGAAAGCATCATAACCCGAGAGGCTTTTCCGATAGGTCAGGGCGGTAACGGCGCGCAGTTTGCCGCTACCGAGTACACTGTGATAAGCGAAAAAGACGGCTGCGCGGGTGTGCTCGTGTCGCCGCTAACAGGCCGCACCCACCAGATAAGAGTGCATATGCGCTATATCGGCACTCCGCTTCTCGGAGACGATCTGTACGGCTCTCCGTCCCCTCTTATAGACCGCCACGCGCTTCACGCGCTTTTTCTTGAATTTCCCCACGGAGGAAAAACTCTCAAACTGTTCTGCCCTCCTCCGTCGGAGCTTTTGTCACTTGCGAGAACGGACGAAGAAACGTTAACACAAAATATCACGTTAGAGTGAATCAGCAGGCGCATTTAGATTCAATAATTTTTTTGGAGATTAGCGTGAAATATTATTCAGCTATTAACCAAAATTCACATTATCACGCACTCAAATTCAAATTAAAAAGGGACCCTATCCCATTTTTAATTTGAGTTTAATTAACATTTTTGTGCCGCCGCATAGCGGCGGGATGGAGATTAATATGTCTAAATTCAGAGAAAAAATAAAAGAATACGTTCCGCTCGGTACAAAGATCATTCTTGCCGTTACCGTCGTGTGTGTCGCCGTCCACATAGCGGCGATATTCAGCGAATCTTTTGCTGACTTTTTCTCCCGATATATCGGGGCAATATTCCGCGGAGCACTCTCTTTTGCGACGGTGTGGATCCCCTTCTCTTTGGCGGAAGCGATCCTTATAATGATCCCGGTCGTATTCGTTGCGCTTTTGATATACAGCTTCAGAATATCAGCGTCAACGAGAAAATCCACGCGGTTTATCATTTCTGTAATGTCGGTTATTCCCGCGCTTTACTGTATGTTCGTTCTCGGATTCGGCACCGGGTACTACACCTCTCCGATAGAGGACAAAATGGGACTTGAACGTAAGGACGTTTCGGCAGAAGAGCTCTACTACACCGCTATGATAATAGAGGAAGAACTAAACAAGCTGACCGAGGAGATCGATTTCATAACAGAGGGCAGCTCGGTCTCTCCCTACTCGGTAAGAGAAACGAGCGATCTGATCTGCAAGGCATACGAGAAGATATATCCCGAGTACAAGTTTATCTCCCCGCTTTGGAGCAGAATAAAACCGATAGTCCTCAGTGAGCCGATGACCTACACTCACATAGGCGGAGTTTACACCTTCTTTACGGGTGAATCCAATCTTAATACCAACTTTCCCGACTACACCATTCCCTACACCATAGCGCACGAACTCGCGCATCAAAGAGGCATCGCCCGCGAGGATGAAGCGAATTTCGTTGCCTATCTCGTGTGCATAGAATCTGACGATCCTTATATCCGCTACAGCGGATACCTCAATATGTACGAATACGTTATCTCCGCGCTTTATACCGCTGATCCCGACCTGTATTCGCAGACTATGGCCTATCTTGACGTCGAGATAAGATACGATATGTACGCTTTCTCAAAATTCTTTGATAAATACCGCGATTCTGTCGCGGCAGATATAAGCGGAGCGGTAAACGACACATATCTGAAGCTCCAAGGCACCGAAGGCAGCAGAAGCTACGGTCTCGTTGTAGACCTCGCCGTTGCGTATTACGCCGCAGAAAATTAATCAAAGTAGGTTTTTTCACACATTTTTGAGTCAATAATATACTTATAACAGTATTGTTATTTATCTTTTAGTGTCAAAAATCATTATATTTGTTAATTTTTTATAAAAACTATTCCTTTTTTTGCAAGATAGTGTTATAATATTCTTTAGGATTATGTAACTTGTGTTCATTTATATATATTAACTATAGTGATTTTCGATCATCAAATATACCGACAGGGGTAATGTTATGGAAAAAATCGAAATAAACGGCGCCAGAAAGCTCTGCGGCACCGTTAAGATAAGCGGTATGAAAAACGCGGCTCTGCCTATTATATTTGCGTGTATTCTTATAAAAGGCAAGTGTATTATAGAAAACCTTCCCATCGTGAGAGATATTTCAATATCTCTTGAGATACTGAGTAAAATGGGCGCATCGGTCAAGATGATAAACCGCACCACCGTAGAGCTTGACTGTACCAATATCAAGGGCGGAACTTCTCCTTACGAGCTCGTTCGTAAGATCCGCGCGTCCTCATATCTTTACGGCGCGGAGCTCGGCAGATTTTCCCGTGCTTACGCAGGACTTCCCGGCGGATGCGATTTCGGCGGTCTCCGTCCGATAGATCAGCATATTAAGGGTTTTGAAGCTCTCGGCGCTAAAATATCTACCGAGGGTGGTTATCTTGAAGCGGTTGCAGAAGGCGGTCTTCGCGGCGCTCAGGTGTTCTTTGACTTCATAACGGTAGGCGCTACCATCAACGTGATTCTCGCATCCGTATGTGCAAAAGGCGTTACCGTAATAGATAACGCGGCAAGAGAGCCGCATATAGTTGACCTTGCAAACTTCCTCAATACCTGCGGTGCGAACATCTCCGGCGCGGGTACCGATACTATCAAGATCAAGGGCGTTTCTTCCCTCCACGGTTGTACCTACGCTATCATTCCCGATATGATAGAAGCAGGTACGTATATGACCGCGGTTGCCGCTACCGGCGGCAAGCTCAAGATAACCGACGTTATTCCCAAGCACCTTGAGTCCATCTCAGCAAAGCTTGAGGAAATGGGTTGCGTTATCGAAGAATTTGACGACAGTATTATTATCAGCCGCGAGGGCGATCTTAAAAAGACTAATATCAAAACTATGCCCTACCCCGGTTTCCCCACCGATATGCATCCGCAGATCGCTATTCTGCTGTGCTTGGCAAAGGGTGTCAGCTATATAACCGAGGGCGTTTTTGAAACGAGATTCCGCTACGTTGACGAGCTCAGACGCATGGGCGCGACAATCAAGGTAGACGGCAAGACCGCTATAATCGAAGGCGGTGCGCCGCTGTCGGCGGCTCCCGTCAAGGCTATCGACCTCCGCGCAGGCGCGGCGATGATAGTTGCGGCTCTCGCGATAGACGGTAAGACCGAGATAAGCGACATTCACTTGATCGAGCGCGGATACGACGACATCGTAGGCAAGCTCAAGGAGATAGGCGCGGACATCCGTAAGGTAATATATCTCGACGACGAAGAACAGCTCCCTAAAGCAAATTAATAAAAATCAGCGGTCTGCATTTTTACGGTGCAGACCGCATTATTTTATTCTTTATCTATATAAACAAAAAATCCGTCCTGCAAAAGCAGGACGGAACTTTTTTATATAGACTTATTTGTCTTCGCAACCGCAATCGCAGTGATGATCGTCATCACAGTCGCAATCGTCGCAGTCGCAGATGCAGCTGAACTTTGCGCCGCAAGCGGGGCACTCAACGTCGTCGGGATCGATGGAATCGTCAAGATAAACCATCTCGCCGCAAGCGGGACACTCAACGCCGAAGAAATCGTCATCATCTTCGTCATCCTCGTCATCGCAGCAACCGCAGTCGCACTCGTCGTCATCTTCACCGTATACGAACTCTTCAACAGAGCCAAGATCCTCGTCAAGCTCCTCAACGTAGTCATTGAGGGTATCAACGTCATCCTGAAGGTCAGCGAGCTCGTTTGCAAGCTCGTCAACAAGCTTAACAAGCTCGTTTATAAGTTTGGTCACGGGTTTGCTTGCGTCAAGCGCAAGACCCTCTGCAAGACCTTTGATATATGCGGTCTTTTCGGTAATAGTCATCATAATAATACCTTTCTTAATTCTTATACTCTTTCGATGTACTCACCGGTACGGGTATCGATCTTAAGAACGTCGCCGATCTCGATGAAGAGCGGAACGCGGATCTCTGCGCCGGTCTCAAGAGTAGCACCCTTGGACGCGCCGGTAGCGGTATCGCCCTTGAAGCCGGGCTCGGTCTCGGTTACCTCAAGCTCAACGAACATAGGCGGCTCAACCGCGAATACGTTGCCCTTGTAGGAAACAACCTTACATACCATGTTCTCTTTTACGAACTTGAAGTTGTCGTCAAGCTTGTCCTCGTTAAGGGGAAGCTGATCGTAGGTCTCATTATCCATGAAGTAGTAAAGCTCACCGTCGCTGTAAAGATACTGCATCTCTTTGCGCTCAACGAAAGCCTTGGGGAACTTATCGGTGGGGTTAAAAGTACGCTCGGTAACTGCACCGGTAATAATGTTTCTGAGCTTGGTGCGTACGAAAGCCGCGCCCTTACCGGGTTTTACGTGCTGGAACTCAACGACCTGAAGCACGTCGCCGTCCATATCGAAAGTTATGCCGTTTTTGAAATCGCCTGCTACAACCATTTTTATATACCTCCAAAGTCGGTCTCACCGCCAGCGCGCGAAACCGCAGCGGGAATACCCAATTTTTTATGAAATATTATTCTTATTATATTTTATACCAAAAACGCAGATATTGCAATAGGAAAATGAAAAATATCTTAAAATTTTGATGCATCTATGCCGTCAAGCCACGTTTTTGCCCCGTTTGCCGCCTCATAAAGGGCACTTTCGCCGAACGGATCCTCAAGACCCGCCGCCGCAACCAGCTCGGTAAACGGCCGCGATCCCGCAAGAGATACGAGCTTATTGTATCTTTCCCACGCGTCTTCCCTGTCCTTTTGCATCAAAGCGAAAAATTCAAGCGATACCGTCTGCGCCAGGCAATAATCTATATAGTAGAACGGACGCTGGTAAATATGGCTCTGTCTCTGCCAGCCCTTGCCCTCTCCGTAAAACGGAAGTCCGCCGAGCTTCATCCACGGCATATAGATACCGAGAAGTCTTCTCCATTCGGCGTGACGCTCGTCCGGCGTCATCTCGGGACGCTCGAAAACGCTGTGCTGGAAATGATCCACGAGCGTTCCGTAAGGAATAAACTTGAGTGCACCTGCGAGATGCGAATATTTGAACTTTTCCGTCTGATCTCCGAAAAAGCCTTCCGCCCACGGCCATGCAAAAAATTCCATAGTCATTGAATGTATCTCGCAGGCGTCAAGCGTCGCTTCTCTGTACTGTGACGGAAAAACATCTCGTGCAACGTACGCGGCGTAAGCGTGTCCCGCCTCGTGAGTCATAGTCTCAACGTCGTCCGCGGTGCCGTTAAAGTTAGCGAATATGAACGGTGCGCCGTAATCCGGGAAAGAGGTGCAAAATCCGCCTACTCCTTTTCCGTGACGGCAAAGCACGTCAAGAAGCTCGCCGTCGTACATATATTCTATGAATTTTGCCGTCTCGGGAGACATTTCGCGATACATAGTCAAAGCGTGCGCGAGTATCTGTTCGGGAGTGCCCTCGGGTGCAGGATTTCCCGATCTGAATGACAGCGCGGCATCGGCAAAAGAAAGCGGATATTCAACCCCGAGTCTCTCTGCCTGATCGCGGTACAGCTTATCCGCAAGCGGAACGATGTATTTTACTACCGCTTCCCTGAACGCAGACACCTTTTCGGGATCGTAGCAATTACGTCCCATACGGCAGTAGCCGAGCCCGACGTAATTTTCAAATCCGAGCTTTTTCGCCATACGGGTACGCACTCTGACAAGTTCGTCGTAAATCAAGTCAAGCCGCTCGCCGTTAGCGGTATAAAATCCTGCGTCAGCCTCCCACGCTTTTCGTCTCATATCGTCGTCGGGACGCTGTTTTTCAGCCATCATCTGCGGAATGGTGTTTTTCTTACCGTCAAAATCTATCTGTGCCGAGGCAAGTAGCTTCGTGTACTCATTTACGAGACGGTTTTCCTCCTTGAGGTCGTCTATGATCTCGGGAGAAAAGGTACGGCGGTCTATTCTTATGTTCTCAAGAAGCAGCTTGCCGTACTTTTCGTCAAACTCGCGCGAGAATTTACTGTCGGCAAGCGCGCCGCCGAATTCCTGACGTTTTTCTTCGATCAGCGGAAGTATCTCGTCGTTCTTTTCATTTTCGGCGTCGTAATACTCATCAAGCGTGTTGATCTCGTGGCGCACCATGCATATCGAATAAGCAGTATCAAAGCTGTCGCAAAGACGCACCATATCGGAAAACGCCAAGTCCGCCTCGGCAAAACTCTCTGCCGCGACAAGTCTGTCAATATATTTTTGCGCCTCGGCACGGAAACTTTCCGCCGAGGGACTCTCGTATTTCATGTCGGTAAACTTCAAATCAACATCTCCTCATCATATCTTCCCGTGTTTTCGAGTTCAAAACGGGAAAACACGTCTTTAATAATTTATTTTTTTCGTAAACTTTACTAATATCTTACCAAAAATTTGAACGAATGTAAACATTTTTATAAAACTATTTAAATTTTATTTAAATTTATTCAAAAGCTATGGATATTTACAAATATATATGATATAATTATGGTTGCGTCGGTGTGAGTACACGGCAAAGGACGCCGTTTCTGCCACACCGATGCACAAAAACAAAATCTTTATATAAATCTATTGGAGGTTAAAATTAATGAGCAAAAAGTTTGTTTATCTCTTCAAAGAGGGCGACGCTTCCATGCGTGAGCTTCTCGGCGGTAAGGGCGCAAACCTTGCTGAAATGACCAAGATCGGTCTTCCCGTTCCCCAAGGTTTCACCGTTACCACAGAGGCCTGCACCCAGTATTATGAGGACGGCAGAAAAATCAATGATGATATCCAGGCACAGA
>CAZGHD010000100.1:0-7920 GCA_964525525.1 uncultured Lachnospiraceae bacterium
AAAGAAAAAACCGAGCTTCGCTCGGCTTTTTCTTTTGGAGCGGATTACGGGGCTCTGAACCCTGAACTCACCCATGGTGAGTTCTTGAAAGTTGCGCTTCGCTCAACTTTTATGGCGGCTTCTCGCCCACACCATCACGCAAAAGAAAAAACCGAGCTTCGCTCGGCTTTTTCTTTTGGAGCGGATTACGGGGCTCTGAACCCTGAACTCACCCATGGTGAGTTCTTGAAAGTTGCGCTTCGCTCAACTTTTATGGCGGCTTCTCGCCCACACCATCACGCAAAAGAAAAAACCGAGCTTCGCTCGGCTTTTTCTTTTGGAGCGGATTACGGGGCTCGAACCCGCCACCTCCACCTTGGCAAGGTGGCGCTCTACCAAATGAGCTAAATCCGCGTGTTTTTTCACAACGGGAATATTATACCACATCTCTTTTCGTTTTTCAAGATGTTTTTCTCCTTTTTTTGAAAAAAATGCAAATTCGATCAATAGCGCGCGTTTTAATAACCATATTTTTTTCAAAAACGATTGAATTTAACGACAAAGTATGATATAATGAATCAAACTTATATCATAAGCGAGGTATCACAATGAATAACGATTCTCCTAACTATGTGGAGCTGATAACTCCCCAGACCGTAAAAGGCGGCTTTAAGCATCTTAAAAGACTCGTCTTTGTTTCTTACTGGCTTCTCCCCATTCTTGCATTCGTAATTCTTGCGTCCTTTAACCTTGTTGGTATAGCTCTTGTATGTATGTTCGCTTTCGTTATGATCGCTTACATAGTAAAGCTTATCACTTGGCCCTATCTTGACATCAGAGAATTCGAATACACCATCGACAAAGGCGTTATGCGCGCAAACTTTGTTAAGGGTAAGAAGATCCGTATCGCTCAGTCCGGTAAGCGCGATCTCGACCGCAGCATCACCACTAAGCTTGCTGAAGTAAAGCTCAGCGACTTCACTCTCATCGCTCCTTACGAGGGCGAGTACAAGGAAAAGGCAGACAAAGTTGCAAACAAGATCATGTGTGCAAACGAAGGCAGCCTTGACATCTACTGCGGTTTCTTCAAGAACGAAAACGGTGAAGAGTCCGTTCTCTTCTTCGAAGCGTTCAACCACTGCCTCAAGGTTATGAGATACTTTAACCGCGAAGCAACCGTTATGAAGGAAATGCGTTTCTGATATTTTCGAATAAGATACACCCCCTTCGCATATATATGTTATCAACATATAGTGCCGCAGGGGGTGTTTTTATGCGTAAAAAGTTTGTATATACCATTTTGATCGTTATTTTTCTTCTCCTTTGCCTGTCTTCCTGCGCCAAACGCGCACCCAACTATCTTGAATATCAGTCGCACGCATTCACCGCAAAAGGAACTGTGATATACGACGGTGCCGAAAGCGAAATAATAGTAAATTTAGAAAAAGAAAATTCACCCGACAGTATTTATATCAGAAACGGCAGTATCAGCTTTACCTCGCCGAGCGAGTTGTCTGGCATAACGGTAGAGTTTTCAAACGACGGAACGTTTATCTCATCAGGCGACGTAAAGATACCGATACACGCGTCAACACTGGAAACTCCGAATATAATATCTGCTCTTTTTTCTTTTGAACAAAGCGATATATCCGGCGTGACTACAAAAAATAACGATGGCGGAATTATTGATATAATCGAAGTAAAAAACGAACTGCTGTCAGCGGAAATACACATAGATCACGAGAGTTTCCTGCCTATAAAGATCATCGCGGATATAGACTCGGTCAACCTGACGTTTGATATTTCAAGTATAGAATTCACAGACACGGAGGAGAAGAATGAGTAAAGTATACATCGATCAGGGTCACAACCCTGTAAACCCGAATGCGGGCGCGGAGGGAAACGTTCTGCGCGAGCAATATCTTATGTTCAGAATAGGACTCGAACTCGCAGAGCTTCTGCGTGCCAACGGAAATTACGAGGTACGGCTTTCCCGCCCAAGCCCCACTACCCAGCTCGGCACAAGCACCGCAAGCAGTCTCGCCGCGAGAGTCAATGAAGCAAACGCCTGGGGAGCTGATTATTTCATAAGCCTGCACGCAAACTCATCCGCCTCTCCGCAAGCTAACGGCAGCGAGGCGTACGTATTTTCTCTCGGTAGCACGGCTTCAGCACTTGCAACTTCTATCCTCAGATATATGACCGAAGAAACGGGACTTCGCAACAGAGGCGTTTTTGCCCGTCCTTCCCTTTACGTGCTGAAAAAGACCAATATGCCCGCAGTACTCGTAGAGCTTGCTTTTATCAGCAATCCTCGAGAGGCGGCACTAATGCGGGATGAACCCGAGCTGTTCGCGCAAGGAATATACGAGGGAATCGTGAATTTTACATAAAAAACAGCAACGCGCGGATCAAGTGATCCGCGCGTCTTTAGTTTATTTTTTACCTGTGAATTTTCCGCCGTTCATTGAAAGGATGTTACTGTCAAACGAGTAGGTTATCTCCTCTTCCTCGCGTGCCGCTTTAAGCGCAATCGCTATCATACGGTCAAGAAGCTCGGTATATTTTATTCCGAGTGGCTCAAAAAGATAGAACGCAAGTGATCCGGGAATAGTGTTTATCTCGTTGAGATAGAGTTTATCGGTTTCTCCGTCTATCATGAAATCTATTCTCGAAACGCCCGAACAGCCAAGCGCAGAAAACGCCCTGCACGCAAGTCCGCGTATTTCTTCCCGTTTTTCGGGAGTAAGATCAGCGGGAATTTTTCTTTTAAGACTCGCCATACCTGACGACTTTCCGCCGCCCTTTGATCCGTCGATATATTTGTCCTCGTAGCTGAGTATCTCGCCTGCATTGAGCGGCTCCTCACTCTCAGACGCCATATTATCGTACGCATCGCCAATCACAGCGCAGTTTATCTCGCGAAGGTCGGTTATCGCGTGCTCGATTATGATTCTATCTGCAAACGTGAATGCAAGTTCAAGAGAAGAAAGCAGTTTTTCGCGATCCGCGGCTTTGCTGATACCCACGCTTGAACCGAGATTTACCGGCTTTACTATAACGGGATAACCGAGCTCTGCTTCTATTCTGTCAGCCAGCGCCTCTGCGTCCTCGTAATCTTTTTTTGAGAGGTACATACAGTCAAGTACGGGAATACCCGCATCACGCAAAATCACCTTTGAAGCATACTTATCCATTCCGAGTGCAGACGCGAGAACACTGCATCCAACGCAAGGAAGTCCAAGAAATTTAAGATAACCCGTAAGAGTTCCGTCCTCAACGTTCGTTCCGTGAACGATCGGGAAAGCAACGTCTATCTCAACGCGAGTTTTTTTGCCGAACGTACTCGGAAACGCATCTACCATATATACTCGGCCGGAGTCGCGAACAAAGTTCACCTTGCGCGATTTTTTAAGCAGTGAAGGCAGGTCAGTAAAAGCCTTGACCTCGCGCATAGAATCGCCCGTGTAAAACTCGCCGCCCAATTTAGTCATATAGATCGGCAGAACGTCGTATTTTTCCCCGTTTATAGAGCTCATAGCCTGAATCGCGGAAATTACCGACACCTCGTGTTCAACACTTTTTCCGCCAAAGAAAACGGCAACTCTGATCTTCATATCTTACCTCACAAAACTGATTTGGTCAAAATTTATCAATAAGTGTCCGGAAGATCGTTTTCAAGCAGAATCATCTTCCGACTGTCCGACTGAAGCGCGTAAACGTGAGAAAGCGCCTCATGTATTCCCGAAGCGACGAAAATCTTTTCCTCGGGGTATCCTTCGTCAGCAAGTCCCGCCTTGATAGGCTGAGTTTGCTTTTCGCCGACCAGCACCACGTAGTCGCAAACGCGCGCCGCCTGACATCCGAATTCTCTGTTACAGCTCTCCTGCAGCTCGCCAAGCTCTACCATTCCCGGTGTGACGAGTATCTTCATATCGTCAAAAAGAGCAAGAGTTTCAAGAGCCGCGCGGCAACCTGCGGGATTGGAGTTATAGGCATCGTCAATAACGGTCAAATTACCCTTTTCGATAAGCTGGAGACGATGCTCGACAGGATTTATCTTTTTAACGTACGGAACGAGGTCTTTGGGAGAGATTCCCATCTCGATCGCAACTGCAATAGCGCCGGTAAGGTTAACTACGTTGTGCGCGCCTATCAGCTTGGTAGAATACACGCACTCTTCCCCATTTGGCATAACGACGGTAAACTCGGTTCCGCGGCGGGACACGGAAATGTCCTTTCCGCGATAATCACAGCCGTCACCCGTACCGTACTTAATTATTCGCACACCACTGCTCGGAATATTATCCATTATAACGTCATTGTCGGCGTTTACGAACAGAATACCGTCACTCGGAAGCTCACCGTGTATTTCGAACTTTGTCTTAACTATAGTTTGAAGAGAACCGAACGTCTCAAGATGCTGCTCGCCTATTGAGGTTATCACACCGAACTTCGGATGAACAAGGCGGCACAGTTCTTTTATGTCTCCCTTGTACTTTGCACCCATCTCACACACGAACATTTCGTGAGTCGCGCGCAAAGAGGAACGCACGGTTTTCACCACGCCCATAGGGGTATTGTAGTTTTCGGGAGTAACGAGAGTATTGTATTTTGCGCGAAGCAAAGTAGCAAGGAAAAATTTAACGCTGGTCTTACCGTAACTGCCGGTAACGCCTATCGTAGTCATATCCGGGCAAGCGCGGAGCATCTTTTTCGCATCGTTTGTGTACCACGCGCGCACAGCCGCTTCTACAGGGGCGTTTATAAGGTTAGATAACATTACAAGTAACGGTATCACCGCTGTCAAAACGCAAGCTACTGTAAAGAACAAACTGTCGGTCAACGTGAAAGCAACTACCATTACCGCAAAAAATATCACCGATGAGGTAACTATCATACGTATGACTCTCGTTGTATATTTAAGCGGTTTTTTTGCTTTTCGCGGAAGATTTGACAGTAGCAATATCGCCGCTCCGAGAGTCGCGATTATATACACCGCGATATTTCCAAGCAGTGCAAGCACACCCAAAACAAGAACTATAACGTTTGGTATCAGCTTCCCGAAATTGTTTTTAAGCCACGGAAACTGCGTTCCCGCCTTGTAGGAATTAAGCTGAAAGAAGTGCATATTCTTTATAAAGTTTAACCCTGCCGCGACAGAGATCAAACACAGAAAAGCTATCTTAAATACTATCATATTATCACCCTATCGAAAGAAATGATTTGATAACCTTGAAATACACGAACGGCTGATCCAAAAACGAGTAATGCCCTGCGCCCTGGAGTACCACCAGCCCGGCGTCCGGAATTGCCGCTTCCATTATTTTAGCGTCTGACAGCGGAGTCGCGTCATCATTCTCACCCCATATAAGCAAGGTAGGTGCGTATATTTTAGGCAGAAGATGCGTAAGATCCTCGTTCACTATTTTGGTAAAGCACTGCCGCATCATAGGAGAGGCAGCGCGGTAATCGGAAGAACCGCTTCTGCTCTGATACTTTTGAAGCGCGTCGGGAAACAGGACTTTTACAGGCGGCAAAGAAAGTATCTTTTTGCCCGCTTTGTACACAGCTATCTTCGCCTTTGTAGAGAGCGATTTTTTCGGTTTTATGCCCGCGCTGTCCACAAGCATTATCTTGTCTATCTCAAAAGGAAGTTTATCCCTCTCGTGCATTTTTATGATAACCCTGCCGCCAAATGAGTGACCGTATAAAATCACCTTTTCAGCGCCAAAGCTCTCGATAAATTTTACAGCAAAATCAGTATATTCCTCCATACCCCAAGGTGTGAGCGGTTCGTCGGTCGCACCGAATCCGGGAAATTCAGGAGCTATTACCGTGTATTTAACAGAAAGCTCCGAGATAGTCCTCTCGTAAAACCCGAGAGGCGCACCCCATCCGTGAAACAGAAAAAGAAAGTCTCCGCTACCCTCGCGGCGGTAATTCACGTTTATTCCGTCTATCGTCAAGTTCATATCTTTACCCCTTTCTTTCTCCTAATAATTGTATTCATACTATACTATTTTATCACACTGCGGATATATTGTCAATCAAAATTACGCGAACTCGAAAAAATAAACACCTCTCGTCCGCATATAACATAAAATATCACAGAGGGCTGATATACGATAACACGATAAAGGAGTGTCTTTTTTATTGAATTTTTCTTCTGAGTTTTCTCCGATTCTTATGGCTCTCGCCGCGACCGTATTCACGTATCTCGTTACCGCGGCGGGAGCGGGAACGGTTTTCTTTTTCAAAAGTATAAATCAAAAAATTCTCGACCTGATGATGGGTTTTGCCGCGGGGGTAATGATAGCCGCATCATTTTGGTCGCTTTTACTCCCCGCAATAGAACTTTTAGACGAGCTTGAGCGAAGTGCGTGGGTAGAAACATCACTCGGCTTTTTCACCGGCGGACTTTTGATAATCGTATGCGATCTCGTGCTTGAAAGGATAAGTCTCTACCGTCTGCCCGAGAAACGCCGATCTCTGCTACTCGTTAGTGCGGTAACGCTGCATAATATTCCTGAGGGACTCGCCGTAGGTGTCGCGTTCGGATGCGCCGCGCTCGGCACCCCGGGTGCAACGGTTATGGGTGCCGTCACTCTCGCGATAGGAATAGGTCTTCAGAATTTTCCCGAGGGAGTATGCGTTTCTCTGCCTTTACGCAGGGACGGTATGTCACGCAAAAAGAGTTTTTTCATCGGTCAGTTTTCCGGAATGGTAGAACCGTTTTCGGGAGTTTTGGGTGCGGTAGCGGCGATCTCGGCGCGCCACTGTCTGCCCTTTGCTCTTTCGTTCTCGGCAGGCGCGATGATAGCCGTGGTCTGCTCGGAGCTCATACCCGAATCCTTCCGCGACAGCAAACTAACTGCGTCTCTCGGAGTGATACTCGGTTTTATCACAATGATGATACTTGACGTTGCGCTGTAACAACGCAGGCGAAATCTTTTATCAAAGGGTAGACAAAGCGAAAAATATGTGCTATACTGTGAAAAAACAACGGTATAGGAGACAGTTATGAGAAATATAAAATTCAACCTTTTCCCCGGCGGACTGTGCAAATGCATCACCATGAGTTATGACGACGGCGTGATCGAGGATATACGCCTCGCCGAGATCTTCCGCAAGAACGGAATAAAGGGAACCTTCCACATCAACTCAAACAAGATAGGCAAACCGGGAGAAGACGCTGCAAACAACATTCCCGAGGTCTACCGCGGCCACGAGGTTTCCTGCCACATGGTGACTCATCCCTTCCCCACCGATATTCCGGACACCAACATCGTCTCCGAGACGGTAGAGGATCGCCGCGCGCTTGAAGAAGCTTGCGGTTACGTCGTTCGCGGAATGTCCTATCCATTCGGTAATTTCGACGACCGCGTGATAGATATAATCAAAAAATGCGGCATTGAATATTCCCGCACCGTTTTCAGTACCCGTAACTTTGAGGTTCCCGAGGATTTTCTCAGATGGAATCCAACCGTACACCACACCAATAACTTAGATGACTTTCTGACCAAATTTCTCGACCTCAAAATAGGCCGCAGACCGCATCTTTTCTACGTATGGGGACACAGCTACGAGTTTGACAGAGCGAACAACTGGGAACTGATAGAAAACTTCTGCGAACGCGCGGGCGGACGCGACGATATATGGTACGCAACCAACATCGAGATAGTTGACTATATAAGCGCAATACGTTCTCTTCGCGTATCGGTCAAGGGCGATAAGATATACAATCCCTCGGCACAGACTGTTTGGTTCTCGCTTGACGACAAGCCCGTCAAAGTCGAGTCCGGCGAAACTCTTTGTTTTTAATTTTTAATACGTCAAAAAAGGAGAAGCGAAACGCTTCTCCTTTTTATTAATCTGAAATTATTTAAGGTTATTCTCAAGAGTTGCAAGCTCGTCGTAAAGCTCTGCGGGAACGCGGTC
>CAZGHD010000101.1:0-7902 GCA_964525525.1 uncultured Lachnospiraceae bacterium
AGCACGGATACGAGATCTCTGTCGTCGGCGAAAGCCAGAATACCGCGCGTTATATCGGTATTAACGTTAAAAAGGTCATCATCCGTACTATGTGCATCTCGGGTGCCGTTTGCGGTATCGCAGGTATGATACTCGTTGCAGGTAAAGATCACTCTATCAGAACGGCAAGTATCGGCGGTCAAGGCTTTACAGCTATTATGATGTCTTGGCTCGGTCAGTTTAATCCGTTTATCACCGTTGTTATGACGGCTATTATCGTGTTCCTTAACATAGGTGCCGCAAAGGTTGCTGACTCGTGTCACCTTAACTCATCATTTGCCGATATATTCGCAGGTATCGTTATACTCTGCGTTGTCGGATGTGAGTTTTTCATCAGATATTCGATTAAATTCCGCGGAATCAGAAAGGGGAACAATGCATGATAGTACAGTTTATTTGCCGCGCGATCCTTCTTGGAGTACCGCTTCTTTACGGTTCCGTCGGAGAAATAGTTACAGAAAAATCGGGACACCTTAACCTCGGTATCCCCGGCGTTATGTACGTCGGCGCGATAAGCGGTGTTATAGGCTCGTTCTTCTACGAACAAGCGTGCGGAAACGACATCGCTAAAATGAATGCCGTTCTCGCTATTCTTATCCCGCTTATTTGCTCGATCATCGGATCTCTTATTATAGGACTTATTTATAGCTTCCTTACCGTTACGCTCAGAGCAAATCAGAATGTAACCGGTCTTGCGCTTACCACTCTCGGTATAGGACTCGGAAACTTTTTCGGCGGTTCTCTTACCAAGCTCAGCGGTACCGAGACCTTTATCGCTCTTACCAAAACCAGTGGATTTTTCTCACTGAAGATCCCGTTTGCCGACAAGCTCGGCTGGTTTGGCGAGATATTCCTCTCACACGATTTCCTCACGTATCTGTCGATACTTATTGCCGTAATCGTGTCTGTTGTCCTCAACCGTACCCGCGTGGGACTTAACCTTCGTGCGGTAGGTGAAAGCCCCGCAACTGCCGACGCTGCAGGTATCAACGTTACGAGATATAAGTACGTCGCTACCTGTATCGGAAGTGCAATTGCAGGTCTTGGCGGACTTCAGTACGTAATGGCGTACGCAAACGGCGTGTGGTCTAATAACGCGTTCGGTGACAGAGGCTGGATGGCGATAGCTCTCGTTATCTTCGCTCTTTGGAAACCGTCCGTTGCTATCGTTGGTTCGTTTGTGTTCGGCGCGCTGTGTAACGCAAATAACTATATCCAGGGTCTCGGAACCGAAACTCAGGAGCTTTTCAAAATGCTTCCTTACGTCGTTACCATACTCGTTCTTATCTTTATCAGTATGCGTAAACGCCGCGAATTCCAGCCACCCGCTCACCTCGGACTCTCATACTTCAGAGAGGAAAGATAACGTATATCAAAAACGGGGCGTCTCACGCTTGAGAGATGCCCCGTTTTAAGAAATAATTTCGCGTTAAAAAGAATAAATAAACGGCAGATTTTGGTCTGCCGTTTTTAGTATTCAAAAAATCAAATCAGCTCACGTGCTGAGCGCGTACACCCTCGATCATTTTAAGGCGGGTTACTACGTATTCAAATATGTCGTTTTGCTTGGGCATGGTTATAAAGAATCTTACTTCAAGCACTGCGGGCTCGCCGTTTTTGGCTTCAATAACGCCGAATTCGGTGGAGAGAATCTTTATCTTGAACTTGTGGAGCTCTGCGGTTGCCGCTTCAACGACGTGGTCGAGAGAATCAACCTCAAGCGCGATCATTCTGTTTACTACCTTGCGGAGAAGGATGCGCTTCATAACCTGAAGAACTATATATATGATGATTGTTGCTATGATGGCACCGCTGTAAAATCCGCTACCTATTGCAAGACCTATACAGGAAACCGCCCAAAGGCTCGCCGCGGTGGTAAGACCCTGAACGCTGAAGCCTTCTTTAATTATAGTACCTGCACCGAGGAAACCGATACCGCTGACAACCTGTGCGCCCATACGGGTAGGATCCATGTTTATCACGCCCTTGTAGTCGTTGAGGACTGATATGGACGTAAGCATAACGAGAGCTGATCCGACGCACACGAGCATATGTGTACGAAGACCTGCGGGACGGTTAGTGTGCTCACGCTCGTTACCGATAAATCCTCCGAACAGAGCGGCAAGCGCGAGTCTGAGCGCCGATTCTCCGATAGTCATATAGTCAATAGACTTTAGCCAGTCAAGTATTATATCCCAAATTTGATTAAGAAACTGTTCCATAGTTACTGCGCGGGAATTCCCGCAGCACTCCTTTGCTATTATCTTATGAATATTTCAGTATTTTATCATAATTTACTAATTAAGTCAATAGTATATGCACAAAATATTATAAAAAAACGGAACGAAAGCTTCGAAAAAAGGGAAGTTAAGTAAAATTTACAATTATATATTGAAAGAAATCATTTGATATGTTAATATAAAATTGGAATTTTGTATTCTGTCAAAACTACGGCGGAGATGAGTATGGGTAAGTATAATATTCTCGAAAAAATAAATTATCCGAGCGAGCTGAAACTTCTTGATGAGCAAGAGGTGATTTCTCTCAACGGAGAGATACGTGATTTTCTGATAGAAAACGTGACCGAAACGGGAGGACATCTTGCTTCAAATCTCGGCGTTGTGGAGCTGACCGTGGCTCTTCACCGCGTTTTCTCTGCGCCTCGCGACAGAATAATTTGGGACGTTGGACACCAGACGTACGTTCATAAACTGCTTACGGGAAGGCGTGAGCGTTTCTCCGAGCTTCGCACGCCGGGAGGACTTTCAGGCTTTACCAAACCGAGCGAGAGCGAGTACGATCCGTTTGGTGCAGGGCATAGCAGTACGTCGCTCTCTGCCGCGCTCGGATTTGCAAAGGCGGACAGGCTCGCAGGACGGGATAACTATACTATCGCAGTACTCGGTGACGGAGCCTACACCGGCGGAATGATCCACGAGGCGCTGAATAACTGCGAAAAGAATCTTAAACTGATAATAATTCTTAACGAAAACGAAATGTCGATATCCAAAAATATCGGCTCTTTCGCAAAATACATCGCACGCGTGCGTACGTCAAAAAAATATATTAAGGCAAAACGGAACACCACTCGTTTTATAAAGAAGATTCCTCTCGTCGGCTCGGCACTTTTTGAGGGAATAAAGCAGGTGAAAAAATCCGTCAAAAACTTGATGTACGGAAGTAATTATTTTGAAGAACTCGGGCTTTTTTATATCGGTCCTGCGGACGGAAACGATTATTTCAGGGTAGAAGAACTGCTCCGCGCCGCAGTATCGCAGGGCGAAAGCGTTATAATCCATCTTAAAACCAAAAAGGGATGCGGATATGCCGAGGCAGAAGCAGATCCGGGTAAATTCCACTGCATAAAACCAAGTTCTGCCAAGTCGTGTGGCAAGAATTTTTCTTCCGCTTTTGGGGAAAATCTGTGCGGGATTGCCGAAAATAACGAAAAAGTGTGCGCCATTACCGCCGCTATGGCGGGAGGAACCGGGCTTGAGCTGTTTAAGGACACCTTTCCCGAAAGATTTTTTGACGTGGGAATCGCAGAGGAACACGCGATAACCTTTTCCGCCGGGCTTGCTGCGGCGGGAATGAAGCCGTTTATCGCTCTCTATTCCTCTTTCCTTCAAAGAGGGTACGACAATCTCGTTCATGACGTAGCACTGCAAAATCTGCCCGTTACGCTGTGCATTGACCGCGCAGGGCTCAGCATGGCTGACGGTGCAACGCATCACGGAATATTCGACGTTTCTTTCGTTTCGGCTATACCGAGAGTGGAAATATTCGCGCCTATATCGTTTGCTTCTCTCTCCCTGTCAATGGAATACGCGGCGACGGCAGATCATCCGGTCGCGATAAGATATCCGAATGATACAGACACCGATCTTGACGGAGCGTTTAACGTAAAATCAGACGGAGCGGTGCTTCCCGCACGCGCTGATTTTTCTCGCTCGGACGCGCCTGATTTTGTTATAGTTACCTATGGCACAATAGTGTTTGAAGCTCTCAAAGCTAAAAAAATGCTTGAGCAGGACGGTGTGAAATGCGGAATCGTACTTCTCGAACACCTCAAACCATACGGTAGTACCGCCTCGGAGATAGAAGGTCTGATTCCCGATAGCGTCAAAAAGATAATCTTTCTTGAAGAAGGCATCAAAAACGGCGGTGCGGCGATGATACTGTCCTCTATCCTGGCGGAGAGGGGAAAGTACTGCTCAAAGATAAAAATAATGGCGATAGATGACGATTTTGTTGCGCCTGCACAGCGGGTTTCCTCCCTGTACGATTACGCAGGAATATCCGCCGAGTGCGTGTATAAAGAAATTACGGAACGGAAATAGAAAATCAAAATGGAAAATTGTAAGATCAATATAGTACTTCACGAGCCCGAGATACCGCAAAACACGGGAAATATTGCCCGTACCTGTGCGGCAACGGGAGCGTCACTGCATTTAATCGAGCCGCTGGGATTCAGGATTGACGACAGAAAGCTCAAACGCGCAGGGCTTGATTATTGGCACGAGCTGGATATAACGTACTACAAAGACACCGAGGACTTTTTTCTTAAAAATCCGAGTGCACAGATATATTATTTTTCAACCAAGGCAAAGCAAACCTATTCGGAGATTAAATATCCAAACGAAGTATTTTTGATGTTCGGCAAAGAGACCAAAGGTCTGCCTGAAAAGATGCTGTTTGAAAACGAGGATAGGTGCGTGAGAATGCCTATGCGTAAAAATCTGCGTAGCCTTAACCTTTCAAATACGGTTGCGATAGCGGTGTACGAGGTGTTAAGACAGTATGATTTTGCAGGACTTGAAACCGAGGGCGAGCTGACTCAATTCACGTGGGGAGAAGGACAGTTATGAAAGTAAAAAAAGAAGAAGAAAAATTCGCTCCCTCGGGGCTTTTTGAGGGGATGCTTTCTCTTGATTCGGTGCTGAAAGCTATCGAGAGCGGTAAAAGTGACAGAAAAGTGGAGCGCGTATTTTTTGACCGCGGCCGCAGTGAAAAAAAGAGCCGTGAGTTTGATTATATCAAAAGAAAGAGCGTGGAGCACTCTTTTGAAATAATTATGAGCGATAAAGAAACGATAGACGCTATGTGTACCGGAACTTCTCACGGCGGTATCGTTGCTGTTTGCAGTGAGAGAAGCTATCGGGATCTGACCGAAGAAAGCCTAAAAGAAAACGGATACTACATAATGCTTGACGGCATAGAAGACCCGTATAACTTCGGCTATGCGGTGAGATCGCTTTACGCCGCGGGAGTTGACGGAATAATCGTTCCTCCGAGAAACTGGATGAGCGCGGCGGGCGTTGTTTGCCGTGCATCTGCGGGAGCGTCCGAGCTTTGTGACGTATATGTGGCAGATCCGAAGACTGCGGCAGATATATGCAAAAAAAGAGGATATACCATAGTGTGTGCCGACAAGGATGATTCGGTGTCCGTATACGAAACAAAAATAAAAAAACCGCTACTTTTAATAGTCGGAGGCGAAAAACGCGGAATATCCAGATCAGTGCTTGATAAAGCTGACTTGATTGTTCGCCTTGACTACGGCAGGGAATTCAAAGCCGCACTTTCCGCCGCGTCTGCCGCATCTATTCTTGCGTTTGAGATATTCAGACAGAACGAGTTTGACAGATGATTTTGAGGTTGTTATGATGTGGTTAGTATTTGCCGTTCTTTCGGCAGTGTTTGCGGCAATGACATCAATATTTGCAAAGATCGGTATTGACGGAGTAAATTCCAATTTGGCAACAGCCTTGCGTACAGTAGTGGTTTTGGTGATGGCGTGGGCGATGGTGTTTTTGACCGGTAATCAAAGCGGAATTTCAAATATAGATAAGAAAAGCTGGCTGTTTCTTATCCTTTCCGGACTCGCCACCGGAGCTTCGTGGCTTTGCTATTATAAAGCAATACAAATGGGAGAAGTTTCAAAGGTCGTACCCATAGATAAATTAAGCCTTGTTTTTACCTTCATTATGGCGATTGTTTTCCTTGGTGAAAAACTCACCGTAAAAATGGTTATCGGAGTCGTTATGATAACGCTCGGTACTCTACTTACAATAGCATAAAAACAAATCGGCGGAAGTAGAACAGACTATCGTTTTGCTTCCGCCAAAATAATTACTTTGAAAATCAAAGTAATACTATATTTTATCTCTTCAAACGTTTCGTGGAATTGTTTTCAAAATATGATATAATAAAATACAAAAGCGCTTTTGAATATTTTTTTGGAGGACTGAATTAAATGTCTATTGGAGCAACTATAAAACGTTTGCGTCGCGAAAACGATATAACTCAAGAACAACTTGCTGATTATCTCGGGATCACGTCCCGTGCTGTTTCGCAATGGGAGTGCGACCGTACCGCACCGGATATATCACAGATTCCTGTGCTTTGCCATATATTTGATGTTTCGGCTGATACTTTGCTTGGTATTGATACTTCGAAAAACAGTGAAGAAATAAAAAAATATATAAGTAAGGCTATCGAAGAAGAGTATCAAGGCAAGTTTGAAAACTGTGTTGAGATTCTCAGAGAAGCTAATAAAAAATTTCCTAAATCATACGAGATCATGCAACGCCTTGCCAACGCTATAGTTTGCGTTTACTCACGTAAGGGCATAAACGAATATGATGAGGTAATCGCCCTTTGCAAAAGAGTTATCTCGGAGTGTACCGACAGTATTACCCGTTATGAAGCTATAGCCACCCTCGGAACAGCATACGGATACGCGGACAAAAAAGAAGAAATGCTGAAGCTGGCAGAGGAAATGCCGCACGTGTATTTTTCTTATGAAAATTTTATGATGTATCACTGGAAAGGTGACGAGGATTTTAATAAATTACAGGATTATATGCATTATTTGATCTATCGTATTGTTGAAATGATAGAGATTGCGGCAGGACAAAGACATGATAATAATGAATTTATTTATCCTATTGAAGACCGGATTGCATTATGGAAAACCGAGGTGTCTCTTTTGGAATTACTGTTTCCTCACGGTGATTATCAGTATAGTGCGCAGCTTGCGGAAATTGCTTGCGGTTTCTTGTGTACAGCGTACTTAACAAAGCAGGGGCTTGAGGAGTCTTGGTACTGGCTCCAAAAAGGAGCTGATTTTGCTATCCATATGGATACCTATGACTTTGATGAAGCACACACTTCTCCAATCCTTCGCGGATATAAATCGGGAGGCTGGATTATGGAGTCGAACGGCAACCGTACACAAGCATTGCTTGAGTGGTTGAACAATGATAACGAGGTTTCCGTATTACGCTCTGACCCACGGTTTGAAGAACTTGTTGAGCGTGTTAAAAAGTACGCAAAGAAACCGTAAAGTCAAAAAGTCTTCCACCCGAAAAACGGGTGGAAGACTTTTTGTGATTTATCAGTAAATCTTAAAACTCAATTACAGACTCATCCCACATATCGGGAGCTTCGTAACCGAGCATATTTACCATAGTAGCCGCTACGTTGGAAAGACCGAACTTGCCCTCGTCAGCCTTTATCTTATAGGTGTTGTTGTTGTCGTAGATAAAGCAGGGAACGGGATTTAAGGTGTGGCTGGTCTTTGCCTTGCCGTTGCCGTTTTTGTCTCTCTTAACGTCGCCTGTCTTTTTGTCAAGCTCGTACATCTCGTCAGCGTTGCCGTGGTCAGCAGTAATAAGTGCCGCGCCGCCAAGCTCGTCGATTACAGCAAGGATTCTTGCAAGCTGAAGGTCTACCGACTCAACGCCGATGCGGGTAGCTTCCATATTGCCGGTGTGACCGACCATGTCGCCGTTCGGGAAGTTTACGCGGAGGTAACGGTATTTACCGCTTCTGAGTGCCTCAATGAGCTTGTCGGTGATT
>CAZGHD010000102.1:0-7856 GCA_964525525.1 uncultured Lachnospiraceae bacterium
ACATATCGGCAAAGCCGATATGTCGGGGACACGCAAGAATTTCGAAGAAATTCCGCGGTGGATGTGGTGTTATTATAAATTACTCCTCATCCGTCACGCTTCGCGTGACACCTTCTCCCACAGGAGAAGGCAACGCCTTGGGTTTTGCGATAAATCGTTTGTCGGTTGCGGGACGCCTGAATGAACTCCGTTCATTCCCGACGCACGTCCCCTACAACGCTCGTGGCGTTGTTTGGCGATAACCCGTTCGTACAGGTACGATGGGATTTCAAATTAAAATATTAACTTTCAACTTTCCACTTTCAATTTTCAACTTTTAATACGTTGGCGTATCCAACCGCCAAAACCCGGGGTCTGACACGGTGAGGGGTTCGGGGGTTGCGATTTCCGCGGTGGTATCGGCGATCTCGGTGACTTCCGCTTCTGTCGTGCCGTTCTCTTTTTCCGCGATCTTCGCCTGCGAATCGGCGGTGACCAGACGCAACTCAAGCTCCAGACGCTCGCCGTCCTTTTCGCTCATTATTTTCACCACGACGTAGGTCGCGCCCTTCTCGGTGACGGTGGCGCTGTCAACGTCGTAGGTTCTGCCGAGCTCGAGGCTGGGCTCCTTCATTGACGCGCGCATACAGAATATGCCCAGCATATCGGTATAGCGGGAGGTGAGTCCCATATCTATGCCCAGCTCGTCGCCGATCTCCTCATGCTCCTCGTCGTACACTCCCTGCACGCCGATGGTGTACATCTGGGTCGCGAGGTCGTTTGAGAACACCTCAAAGGTAGCCGTGCGGAGCTCGTCCGAGGTCTTATACTTTGCGTCGGGAGAGAGCTCAAGATATACCGCGCCCTCCACCGCTTCTCTTGTCGGAAGTCCTTCTCCGTAGTAGATCACGTTAAGCTCCTCTGCCGCGGGAAGCAGGTGAGACAGCACCTCGCGTATCTCCTCGTCACTGACCTCTATCGGCTTTGGCTTAAAGCAAGCCGATGCGGTAAGCATCAAGGAGAGAGCCATAATTATGAGTATTATTTTATTCTTCATTATTTTCTACCGTAGTTTCCGTAGTTTCGGGAGCCTCTGCCTCTGCTTCTGTGAGCTGATCGTCCTCCGGCTCGCGCTCCACGCGGGTGAAGTTGACAAGCGACGCGCCCGCGTCAAGACGCATTACGATAACGCCTCCTGCGGTACGGCTGTATACGGGTATACCCGATACGGGGGTACGGATTATCGTACCTTCGTTGGTTATCATCATTACGTCGTCGTCCTCGGATACCGTCGCGATTCCTGCGAGCAGTCCGGTCTTGTCGCTGATCTTGTGTCCGGTTACGCCGCTTCCGCCTCTGTGAAGCATCACGCGGAAGTCGTCAAACGGGGTTCTCTTACCAAATCCGCCCTCGGTAACGGTGAGAAGCTGTTTGCCCTCCTCAACCAGCGCGACTCCGCAAACGTAGTCGTCGTCCGACAGCTTGATTCCGCGCACGCCGCGGGCTGATCTGCCCATCGGGCGAACCTGATCCTCGCGGAAACGCACGAAATTGCCCTCGCGGCTCGCGATTATCAGCTGTGCGTCTCCTTTAGTGTGGCGGACGAACAGAAGCTCGTCTCGATCGTCAAGCTCAAGCGCGCGCTTACCGCTCTTTCTCTGGTACTCAAACTCGGAGAGCAACGTGCGCTTGATTATTCCGCGCTTGGTAACCATGATAAGGTACTCGCCCTCGCCGAACGAATCGACGGAAATGCCGGAGGTGATCTTCTCGCCCTCGCTCATTTCAAGAATATTTACGATATTCGAGCCCTTTGCGGTGCGGGACGCTTCGGGGATCTGATACGCTTTTTTCATATAGACCTTACCTGTGTCGGTAAAGAACATAATATACGAATGGCTGGAAGCGATGCTTACGTTCTCGATAAAGTCTTCCTCTTTGGTGGTCATACCGATGATGCCCTTACCGCCGCGGCGCTGTGCCGCGTAGGTGGATGCCGGCTGACGCTTGATATATCCCGCGTGGGTCATTGTTATCACGCAGGTGTGCTTCTCGATAAGATCCTCGTAGATGATCTCGTCCTCAACCGGAACCAGCTCGGTACGGCGGTCGTCCGCGTAGCGGCGGCGGATCTCAAGAAGGTCTTCCTTGATGATCGCCTTGAGTCTGTCCTCGTTTGCGAGAATGTCCTTGAGATCTGCGATAATGCCCTCAAGAGTCGCAAGTCTGTCCTCTATCTTCTGTCTTTCAAGTCCGGAAAGACGACCGAGAGTCATCTCGACTATCGCCTGCGCCTGCGCCTCGGAGAGAGAGAACTCGGCGATGAGCTGTTCCTTTGCGTCCGGAATAGACATGGACGCGCGGATGATCTCGATTATTCTGTCGATATTGTCGATAGCTATCTTATAGCCCTCGAAGATGTGCGCCTCGCGCTCCGCTTTGTCAAGGTCGAACTTGACGCGGCGGGTCTCAACGTCCTCCTGATGGGCGATATAGTGCTGGAGGATAGATTTAAGTCCGAGCACCTT
Source organism: uncultured Lachnospiraceae bacterium (assembly GCA_964525525.1). GTDB lineage: Bacteria > Bacillota > Clostridia > Oscillospirales > CAG-272 > RGIG2161. The sequence continues at coordinate 2,508 of CAZGHD010000102.1, forward strand.
AGGCTCGCCGTTGACGATGGCAAGCATATTTATCGCGCAGGTGTCCTGAAGCTGGGAGTATTTATAGAGCTGGTTGAGCAGAATCTGACCGCTGACGTCGCGGCGGTGCTCGATAACGATGCGGATGCCCGCCTCCTCGGACGACTCGTCGCGGATGCCTGTGATACCGTCAACTCTCTTATCCTTATGAAGATTTGCAATAGCCTCAACAAGCATACTCTTGTTGACCTGATAGGGGATCTCGGTGACGATAAGGCGGTGATCCTCCTCGTCTATCTCCACTCTCGATCTTACGATAACTTTGCCGCGGCCGGTCGCATAAGCCTCGTGAATGCCCGCAGAGCCGTAGATCAGCGCGCCGGTAGGAAAGTCAGGACCCTTGATATGCTCCATAAGCTCGGGAAGCTCGGCGTCGGGATTGTCCATAAGATATACGGTACCGTCGATTATCTCGCCGAGGTTATGAGTGGGAATGTTGGTAGCCATACCGACAGCTATACCCACAGAGCCGTTTACCAGAAGGTTCGGGAAGCGGGCGGGAAGAACCACCGGTTCCTTTCTTCTGTTATCGAAGTTGGGCATAAAGTCAACGACGTTTTTGTCGATGTCAGACAGCATATCGTTTGAAATTCTTGCGAGGCGAGCCTCGGTATAACGGTAAGCCGCCGCGGGGTCGCCGTCAACGTTACCGAAGTTACCCTGACCCTCGACCAGAGGATAGCGCAGCGAGAAGGGCTGAGCCAGACGAACCATTGCGTCGTATACCGACGAGTCACCGTGAGGGTGATAACGACCGAGCACGTTACCGACGGTCGTTGCGGACTTATAAAAGTCCTTATCGTGGGTTAAGTGATCCTCGTACATCGCGTAAAGAATACGGCGGTGAACTGGCTTCATACCGTCACGAACGTCCGGCAGAGCACGGGAGATGATAACGCTCATCGAATACTCGATGAACGACTGCTTCACCTCGTGCTCCATATTTATGTTTACTATTTTCTGATTCGGAAATTCAATGCTTTCCGTACTTTCCTTGCGTGCCAATTTTTTTCTCCTTTTGAGTTTTGTTATATGGTGGTTAGTAGTTACGGTTTTTGTGTTGCGGGAGGACACCCCATCCGACAGGCTTCGCCTGCCACCGGAATACCGCAAAGCGGTATTCTTAGAAGAACGCAAAGCGTTCTTCCATTCCCTCCACTGGGGAAGGCTTATTTGCGAAACGTTATCAGATAGTTGCCTTCTCCTGTGGGTTGAGAACGGAACAACGCAAAGCGTTGTTCATACATATCGGCAAAGCCGATATGTAGGGGACACACGAAGTGGTGGATGAGGAGTATGATATATGACAACCCCATCCGTCACCTACGGTGCCACCGGAATACCGCGTTGCGGTATTCCGTTCCCAACCCACTGGGGAAGGCTTATTTGCGAAACGTTATCGGGTAGTAGCCTTCTCCTGTGGGAGAAGGGGGACCATTTGCTTTGCAAATGGTGGATGAGGAGTTATTATCCTTCACTTAATCGGTCTAAGCTCACTGAAATCCAACTCTAAATTTTTCAAAATATCCTCTGCTACCGCTTGAAAATTTTTTGATACGTCTATATTTGAATATCTCAAAACACGTATTCCCCATGCGGACAGGTCGTTATCCCTTATCCTGTCGCGGTCGATATTTTCCGGAGATTTGTGCTGTTCTCCGTCTACCTCGATAACGATTTTATTTTTTGCTATATAGAAATCAACTATGTAATTTTCTATATTATGCTGTCTTTTTACCGTCATCGGCAATCTTTTTAATAAATCGTACCACAGGTGTTTTTCTTCAGGAGTCATATTTTTTCGCAGGGTTTGTGCGTTTTTTACGAGATTTTTGTTATACGGGATCATTTCACCATCTCCGCGCGAATATCATCCACGTACTTATAAATACCGTCGATGCTTGGCAGGTTACTGCCTTCGCACTCGACTTTGGCGGCGGACGCGGACGCGGCGCAGGTCATTGCGCGCTCGACCGACTCGCCCTGCCCGAATCTGTGGTGGCAAAATATTCCGAGATAGGTGTCTCCCGCGCCGGCAAAGCCGCGCACGGTGATCCCTTTCGGTGCGGTGGTGAAAATCCCGCCGCCGTCGCGTGATACGTACAGCGAGCCGTCCTCGCCGAGAGTGCACAGCACGTTCGTAAAAAATTTTTCGGCTATCTCTTTTGCGGCGGAGAACACCTCTTGCGTGCCGGATAACTCCCGTCCGACGAGGCCTTCAAGCTCGCGCTTGTTCGGCTTTATCAGGTCGGGGGAAGCGTTGAGAGCTTCTTTGAGTGCCGCGCCGTCACAGTCCAGCGCGACGCTCGCGCCGAGAGACTTGAGCTTTTCGGTCAAGGTTCGGTACGCTGAGGTCTCAACTCCCGGCGGAATGCTTCCGCACAGGAGAAAAACGGTGTTTTCATCTGCGAGGGAGACCAGCTTTTCGTACATTTCCTTGATCTCGTGCGGCAAAATCGGGCCTCCGCGCTCGTTTGCCTCGGTGCCTCTGCCGTCTGCTTCTATTATTTTTACGTTTTCACGAACCTCGCACTCGGTCGTCACGAACAGCGAGGGGATTCCCTCGCGCTCCATCTCGCGACGCATGAATCCGCCCGAATCGCCGCCGCAAAATGCAACCGACAGCACCTCACTACCCGCCGTTTTGAGAGCGCGCGCGGCGTTCATACCCTTTGAGCCCGCGGTGCGGACGGTTTTTCCCGCCGTGCGGTTGAGGGTGCCGAGGGTGAAGTTATCAAAGTACATAGTCCTGTCAATGGCGGGGTTGAGGGATAGTGTTATGAATTTTTTTGGCATTTTTTTAATTATTTAATAAAATTTCATTTGGTATAAAGCCTCCCTTGTGTAAAGGGAGGTGGCACGCGTTAGCGTGACGGAGGGATTGTAAAACCAAATTTTATCCACAAAACAATCCCTCACCGCCTGCGGCGGAGCTCCCTTTACACAAGGGAGCCATACCGCAACCATTTTTGATTATATATCCAAATTCACCGCATATTTTGCGTTTTCTTCGATAAACTTACGTCTGGGTTCTACCTTATCGCCCATAAGGGTGGAGAATATCTGGTCGCAGGCGATAGCGTCCTCCATTTCTACTCTCAAAATGGTTCTGGTAGCCGGATTCATAGTAGTTTCGCGAAGCTGGCTGGGGTTCATCTCACCAAGACCTTTATATCTCTGGGTAGCCGCGCCCTGGCCGAGCTCCTCAAGGTAAACATCTCTCTCTGCGTCAGAGTAAGCGTATCTTACCTTCTTACCCTTGTGTATCTTATAAAGCGGCGGCTGGGCGAGGTAGACGTGACCGTCCTCAATCAGCTGGCGCATGTGTCTGAACAGGAATGTCAGAAGAAGTATACGGATATGCGCGCCGTCGACGTCGGCGTCGGCCATCAGAATCAGCTTGCCGTAGCGGAGCTTATTTATATCGAAGTCCTCTCCGATACCGCAGCCGAGCGCCTGGATTATCGGGATAAGGGAAATATTTGAATAGACCTTGTCAAGACGGCTCTTTTCTACGTTAAGAACCTTACCGCGAAGGGGAAGAACTGCCTGGAAGCGGCTGTTTCTGCCGTCCTTTGCGGAGCCTCCTGCGGAGTCACCCTCCACAAGGAACAGCTCGGTCAGATCGACCTGCTTTTCAGAGCAGTCGGCGAGCTTACCGGGCAGGGTCGAGCCCTCAAGCGCGTTTTTGCGGCGGGTCATTTCCTTTGCCTTACGCGCCGCCTCACGCGCGCGCGCCGCCTCGGTCGCCTTTTCGATTATGGCTCTGCCTGCAGACGGATTCTCCTCAAAGAACTCCTGGAGCTTTCTCGTTACCATTCCGTCAACGAAGGAACGGATCTCCGAGTTGCCCAGCTTGTCCTTGGTCTGTCCCTCAAACTGCGGGTCGGGGAGCTTTACCGAGATGACCGCGCAGATTCCCTCGCGTACGTCGTCTCCGGTGAGGTTTTTGTCTGCGTCTTTAAGTGCGCCTATCTTGCGCGCGTACTCGTTGATAACCTTGGTCAAGGCGTTTTTGAAGCCCACCTCGTGGGTTCCGCCGCCGGGGGTGATTATATTGTTAGCGAAGGTCTGGAGAGTCTCGTTATAGCTGTCGTTATACTGGATAGCGACCTCCGCGATGTTGTCGTCCTTTTCGTCTCTGATGTAGATGACGTTCGGGTGGATCGCCTCAACGTGCTTTTCCGCGTTGAGATACTCGACGAAGGACACGATTCCGCCCTCGTAAAGAAGGTCCTCCTCGATGACCTCCTCCCCGCGCTCGTCGCGCAGGACTATCTCGATGCCCGCGTTGAGGAACGCCTGCTCGCGCATACGCTTGAGGAGGGTATCGTACTCGAAATTCAGCTCCTCGAAGATCTCGCAGTCGGGCATGAAGCGCACGTAAAGACCGCTGGGCGCGTCGGTTTTTCCCTCGTCACGGAACGGACGGGTGGTTTTTCCGCGCTCGAAACGGACGGTGGAGCGATTACCCTCGTGGACGTTATCAACCTCTACCCATTCGGACAGGGCGTTCACGACAGACGCGCCGACACCGTGAAGTCCGCCTGATATTTTGTATCCGCCTCCGCCGAACTTACCGCCCGCGTGAAGCACCGTGTAAACGACCTCAAGTGTGGAGATGCCCATCTTGGGGTGGATACCGCTGGGGATTCCGCGTCCGTTATCGCGGACGGAACAGCTTCCGTCCTCGTGGAGGGTTATGATTATCTTCGAGCAGTGGCCGGCAAGCGCCTCGTCGATGGAGTTATCGACTATCTCGTAGACGAGGTGATGAAGACCGCGCACCGAGGTCGAGCCGATATACATACCCGGGCGTTTACGCACCGCCTCAAGCCCCTCAAGGACTTGTATCTGTTCAGCTTCGTACGAATTATTGTTTTGCATTATGATTTCCTTTCTTGAAAGGGTATTTTTGTGATAATTTTAATAGGTTGCCGTAGGGGTAAATAAAGTTGAAAATTGAAAGTTGAAAATGGACAAGGCATATAATTCATATATTAAGATAAAATGTGCGTTGCCTTGTCTTGCGAATTTTCGTGTGTAACACGAAAATTCCTGAAATTTACATATATATATGGTCGCGGAATTTTAAATGGTAGGAGCCTCCCTCTTAGAGGGAGGTGGATTCGCCGTAGGCGAAGACGGAAGGAGTTTTAGTTTCGCGGTATAATGACTCCTTCAGTCAAAAATCAAAGATTTTTGACAGCGGAATATCGCAAAGCGTTGTTCATACATATCGGCAAAGCCGATATGTCGGGGACACACAAGAATTTCGAAGAAATTCAGTGGTGGATGAGGAGTATGATA
>CAZGHD010000103.1:0-7611 GCA_964525525.1 uncultured Lachnospiraceae bacterium
AGACCGCTTATGAGGTTATGATGAACTGGGGCGCTAACCACGGCGCAATCAGCTACGGTCACATCGGCGCTGACCTCATCACCATGTGCTCTATGCTTAGAATTCCTGTTTGCATGCACAACGTTCCCGAAGACGATATCTACCGTCCCGCTTGCTGGAATGCATTCGGCATGGATAAGGAAGGTCAGGACTACAGAGCTTGCCAGACCTACGGTCCTTGCTTCAAGAAATAATAAGCTTGTAATATCACAAAACCGAGAGAGCGGAGTGCTCTCTCGGTTTTTATATTGATCCGTGCCGCACGTTATTGACATCCGCGTTTTATTGTGCTATTATAATTATAAACATATGATAATTCTTCAAATAAACTGGTTATACTATTAACCGAATAATTTATTTTGGAGGATTTTCACATGTCTGAAAGCAGATTCTACACCTGTAAGAAATGCGGAAACGTTATCGGAATGATTCACGGCTCGGGCGTACCGATGTTTTGCTGCGGAAGCGAAATGACACATCTCGCGCCTGATTCGTCAGACGCAAGCCGAGAAAAACACGTACCCGAAGTAAAAGTAAATAACGGGACGGTAACGGTAGACGTCGGCTCGATCGCTCATCCTATGCAGCACGACCACAGCATCAACTGGGTATATCTTCAGACCGACAGAGGCGGTCACCGCAAGTGTCTCAAAGCCGACGGTAAGCCTGCCGTTTCATTCGTCCTGAGTGATGAAAAGCCGCTTGCGGCGTATGCATACTGCAATCTTCACGGACTATTTAAAACAGACATTTAAATCAAAGAAAGCGCAAACCACGTTACTCTAAAACTTAAACGCCTGCTCCCGCTTTCTCGCGGGAGCTTTTCTCAATGGAGGATCAAAATGGAACTTGTATTACTTACCGCCATCGGAGTCGGCGGAGCTACCGTTTTCGGCTCTGTTATAGGATTTATTTTCAAAAAAATATCACATAAATTTTCCGATATAGTCCTTTCATTTGCCGCGGGAGTTATGCTCGCCGCCGCGGTACTCGGACTTATACTTCCCTCTCTTGAATACGGAGGAAAATTAGGTCTCTTGTACGCTGTTGCCGGAATATTCGCAGGCGCGCTGTGCCTTAACCTTATTGATAAGCTCGTACCGCATCTTCACAAATTTATGAGCGACGGGAGCGAGGAAAAGCACAACAACGCAAATTTGAGCAAAGTCCTGCTTTTCGTTACCGCGATAGCGATACATAATCTCCCCGAGGGCATCGCGGCAGGCGTCGGATTCGGCTCCGGAGATACGTCGCAGGCTCTGCTTATTGCCGGAGGTATTGCACTGCAGAACATTCCCGAGGGTATGGTCATAATCGGGCCCATGCTTGCGGCAGGAGTTTCTCCCGCAAAAACCTTTGTCTGCGCTATGATGACAGGAGTCGTTGAAGTAGTCGGAACCCTTATCGGATTTTTTGCAGTCAGTATCTCGTCCGCCATTCTTCCCTTTGCGCTCGCTTTTGCAGGAGGAACGATGCTCTACGTTATAAGCGACGAAATGATACCCGAGACTCACGCGCACGGCTCCGAGCGCGGCGCGACGTACGCATTGCTCGTCGGATTTTGCGTGATGCTGATATCAGACGTACTTCTCGGATAAAATCAAACACATAGGAGAACATATATGCTTACCGAAGGAATGAAAGCCCCCGACTTTACCCTTAACGACAAAAACGGAAATCCCGTTTCCCTGTCCGATTTTCTCGGCAAAAAAGTAGTTTTATACTTTTATCCGAAAGATAACACTCCCGGATGTACCAGACAGGCCTGCGCTTTTGCGGGCGCATACAACGGGTTCAAAGATAAGAACGTCGAAGTCATCGGCATCAGCCGAGACAGCGTTGCATCGCACGTTAAATTTGCAGAAAAATATAACCTCCCGTTTGTGCTTCTCTCCGACCCGGAACTGGAAGCAATAGAGCCATACGGCGTGTGGCAGGAGAAAAAGCTTTACGGAAAAATTTCAATGGGCGTAGTCCGCACCACTTTTATAATTGACGAAAACGGCAATATTGAAAAGGTCATGCCAAAAGTCAAGCCGGACACCAACGCGGCAGAGATACTTGAATATCTTGCATAAAGTATAGAAAACCAGCCCCGAAATCCGGGGCTGGTTTAGTTTTATTCTTTATCTTTTATAGGTAGCTATCTCTATTGGGAGCATATATCTTACAGAAAACTTATAGCCTTCTCTCTGTGTGGATTTGCTTAGCAGATATCTATATTCTGAGTAGCCAACGGTGGCATCAAGAACTATAGTATCCCTATCATAGATTTCTCCCTTATTAATCGTCGCAGTTGCCGATTCATAACTCTCAAGCGCGACATACCCGCCGAATCTGTACAGTTTTCCTTCTTTTTCTACGTAAAGGGGAAGTCCGTCTACCATCGTACTCATAAACCGTTCGGTCAACTGCTCGTCAAAGCTCTCGCTTACAATAGCGCGAATCTCTTCAAGAGAATCACACACAGTAAATCTGTCATATCTGACACCCTCGTATTCTATACTTTCATCCCCGTAAACGTCACGAGCATATCCTGTAAAGTAGGAGGCTGTCACTTCCGCTTTTTTAAACATTTCATTTACTAACTCTCCATCATAGCCGTTAAGATCTAATAGCGAACTGTTCGAGTTTGCGGGTTTAGCATAAAGACCTCTGTTATGAATATACGCTATACTCTCCAAATCGCGCGCGCTTAGAATTCCTTGATCAAAAGCGGATTGTAAAGAGTAAAACCGTCTGTCATTATATACCCTTAACGTATAGCTTCCGTCTGTATACTCAAAAACCGTGCCGTTGACCGTTTCGGTCGTAAGTACAGTCAGAACCTCACATGAATCAACATTGAGCATCACTACTCTCGCGCCGTTGTATATGCCGCAATATTCGACCATTCTTACTTCTTCCGCGAGCATTCTTTGTCCGAATTCATTTTTAAGTCCTGCCGCATAAGCATCTCGGATTTCCCATTCGATAGCCTTATCCAACGTTTTTGGTATTGCTATGTTTACCGTATTTTGAAATATCGCTCCGTCCGGCACCGGAGAATAGGTGTCTTTTGAACCCGCGGAAACTCTGTATCTCGGGATGTCATCCGAGCGAGATGCATCAAAAGCGAGTCCTTCACCAACCACGTTAAACACGTAAACCTTATCGTTTACAGCGCGCAAGGTCAGTTTCTCATCAGTCAATTCGTATTCACCGACAGGAACACTGCTGCTAAGCCCCGAATAACTAAACATAAATCTTCCGTTGTCTGAAAGCGAGATCGTAGCAGGTATCACCTCATACTCGCTTTTGTAAGTGTACGTTTGAGTATAATTGGTTTCTGTGTAACTGTGAAATCCCAAATAATAAAAACTGACATCTTCCGTGTAAGATTTGGGTAAAGTGGCAATAGCAAGTACACTTTCAAACATAAACAAACTCGGTCCTTCGCCTCTAAGCGGAATGTAAAAATGCACCGTGTCTCCAGATTTTTCTACTTCTACTCCCATATATTCATTACCAATATATGGATAAGAGAAATATATCACGAATAGATCATTTTTCTCAAAAATTTTTTCGTCATATTCCTTGGTCTGTTCGTTGAAAGTGTTCGAAAAATACTCGTGGTTTCTACTTACCATTTCGCCTCTGACCAGTTCCTTAACGCCAACAAAGCTGTTTTTCATTTCGTTAAGCTTTTCATAGCTTTCCACTTTATGTAGAAATATTCTTGATTCGTTATCTGCGTTTAAGGAATTCAACCTGATAGGGTGATAGTCCTGAAGTGACGTGGTTTTAACTATCTTACTCTCTATCTCGGGTATCTCATCCGTATCGGTTACGTCTATCGCGTCAAAATCGGTGGCGTAGTATATAACGTAATCTCGCGGAATGTTTATCATCACAAAGCAGCCGCTCTTTTCGGTGTGAGGTACCTCGCCAAGCTCCTTGTCAAAGTGCAAGGTAAAGGTCATAGTATCTCCGTTAAGAAGCACGTCGGACACCTTATACCCTCCTTGCCTACCGTCCGCCTCATAAGGTATATAAACTGCAAACAGTTCATTGTTTTCAAAGAACGAATTATTGTATTTTCTTCCCGCACTGTCAAGCTGTTCCATAGATACCTCGTCCGCATACTCGGATTTGAAGGCGTTGTATTCTTTGAGGGTTGCTATTCTGTGGATAGGAAGATGCTTTGCATCGGCTGCATTAAGCAGTTCATTGTTTTTCGCATTTTTGAATATATCTGAGTCACTATCAATCCAAGATGCGGAAATAAGTGTTCCACCGAAAGTAGCGGTATTAATATTCGGTATAAGGTCACGCGAGAATGCATGCTCTATCCGCTCCATCTCGACCTCACTGATGCCGCACAGATGTTCGTTACAGTACAGTGAGTCATATTCATAGGAGAAATATATAACGTAACTCTCGCCGCCCGCTACCAATTTTATTGCCCCGTCAAAATCCATAAGAATTCTGTCAAGAAAAGCGTCCGAAACAAAAGTATTCAACTTAAGCATCTTTTTGAGTTTATCAACACCGTCATCCGAAAGATATACCGGCTCTGCCGCCTTGATTGCAGCTTCAAGCTCTTCCGTTTTCTTCTCGAATATAGGAGAATCGAAATAATATATTGATGCACCCTCAGGTATCGAATTCATATCTATCTCGTCCGGCAATTCCGTTTTAGTGATCTCCGCGCGATACAAAAGAAATATCAGTCCGTTTTTAATATCTTCGCTTGAAACGTTATTTTCTTTGTTGCCGTATGCGACATAGAAAGTTCCGTCGTTTTGTTCAAGAAGCATATAAAAGCTCTGATAAGATTCATGGTCGCGCCAACCTTGATATGCTGCTTTGTTGTTTTGCAGTATGCTTTCAAGCTCTTCGTTGTCGATCAGGCACACTTTACCATACAGTGACTCACCGTCGCGATGAAAACGTTCGGAAAAGTTACTCTCATCAAGCTCTATTTTCTGCATTTCTGCAAAGAATTCCCATTCAGAAGTATCTTTTTCAAATCTGTACAGCCTGTTATCCTCATCCATTCTGTAATACGGGGCATTTTCAGCAGTGTATTCGGACGTAGTATTATGATGGTTGTGGTACAAAACCTCCACGGGAGAAAGAGTTATTTCACCCTGTCCTAATTCTACGGGATCATCCGTTTTTTCAACGGGATTTGTCAAAAAGCATACGGCAACAACTGCAGAGGCTATCAGTGCAAGAACTATTATCCAGAAAGCAGGCTTTTTGTAGTTCAGTACCGATTTTATCCTGTTCTTTACGCCAACCTCTCCAAATGCAAGCGGGCAAGCGGCGATCAGTTTTTTGGGCATACTGCAGTTAAGCAGAACGGTTGTGTATTGCTTTTTCTCGTCCGCAGACATCCGCTTTATAACCCGCTCGTCGCATGCAAACTCTATATCGCGGCAAAGGAGCACGTATGCAAGCCACATAACGGGATTAAACCAATACACACTGAGTATCAGAAATCCGAGCGGTTTCCAGTAGTGGTCTCGCCTTGAAATATGCGCCAGCTCGTGTGACACCACGTAATCTATCTCAAATTCGCTCATTGACGACGGTAGGAATATGCGAGGCTTTATCACGCCGAGAATAAACGGAGTTTTTACGTTATCACACACGTACACGCTGTCTCTGATTTGTATTGACGCTTTTACCTTATTGTACACCTTTATATACGACCCAAGCATATACAAAAGCATCGCGCAAATGCCTACTATCCATATTACCGAAATCACGCCCATTACGCTAAATTCTGCGGCAGGTTCGGTAACAACTGGATCAAGTACTGGCGCTGTAGTTTCCGCTTCGAATGTCGGTGGGATTATCAGATCGGGTACATCCGGAGTCGAAACATCAGACCCTACGTTCACGTCGGGAACTACGACCTCGATAACGCTCTGCGGAATAGGCTCTGTGGTAGGAATAAGGCTTATAACGCTTTCAATCGAAAACGGCAGTAGTAATCTGAGTCCCACGAGTGCCCAAAGAGCGCAAACGATCCACTTTGGTGCTTTTCTGAACACAAGACGGAAAATTATCACCGCCAGAGCAATCCAACTTGCCGTTATGCTCATATTCAGGAGTTTCAAAAATACAGCTTCCATAGTTACCTCCCTTATTTGTAGGAATCAATCATACGTTTAAGCTCGTCTATATCCTCTTTTGAGAGTTGTTTTCTTGCAGTAAACGCTGCAAAAAATGCAGGTAACGATCCGTCAAAAGTATCTTCAACGAATTTCTCGCTCTGCATTGAGAAAAAGTCGCTTCTTGAGATAAGGGACGTTACGGTTCCCTTAATATTTTGGAATATCCCGCGCTCACACAACTTGCGAAGCACAGTGTACGTCGTGGGCTTTTTCCACTGTAATTCTGATTCGCATATTTTCACAAGGTCACCCGAGCCTATCGGCTCGTGCTCCCATATTATTTCGGCGAATCGCGATTCCACTGCGCCAAGTTTTATATCTTCCATTTCGTTACCTCCTGAACCTTGGTTTATTGTCAATAAACTCTCTGGCGTTAGTTTATCACGAATAAACTAATTTGTCAATAGGTTTTTGAAATTTTCTATAAAACAAATAAAAAAGCACAGCCGATCGAAAATTATCCGATCGGCTGTACCTTTACGCGCCGAAAAGAGTTTCTATAACTCGGTCGGAGCTATCCGGCGAGTATTTCCAATAATCTATGTGCCGTACCGACTCCGTGTCTACAAAGTATTTCATTTCGCACGGCAATTCCTCACCCTGGTATGAATCTATCAAAACGAGTTTTATCTTCATTCTTTCGGGGATTATACTTTTTATGTACGCCGCCGTGATCTGTCCTACGCATATATCCTCCCGCAGCTCCGCAAGTCCCGCTAAATTCGGTGCTATTTCAACGAACACGCCGTAATTTTCTATACTTCGTACTATTCCCGACACCGTCTGTCCTGCCTTGAACCTTTCTGCGTTTTCCTCCCAAGTTCCGAGAAGTTCCCTGTGAGTAACGTAGATTCTTCCCGTATCGTAGTCGATACTCTTTATGACTACGGGTATCCGCATACCGACCTTCAGTCTGTCTTTTGGATGAGAAATCCTTGAGACCGAAATACAGTCTATTGACAAAAGTGAGGTTATCCCGCAGCCAATGTCCACAAACGCGCCAAATTGTTCAAGATGTGTGACCTTGGCATCTATAATATCGCCCGGTCTCAACTTTAACAGATAATTCTCCATGCACTCCTTTTGTGCGAGACGGCGGGAAAGTATCGGCACTGTAGAGTTCCCGCTTTTTTCAAATCCGATTATCTTAAACGCAACCGCGCGCCCAACTCGGGTAATTACGGCGATGTCCTTTACAGCTTCGCCGTCGTGACTGTACACCGCTTCTTCCTTTGGCATTATTCCGTATTTTGAGCCGAGGTTGACAGAAAGATTCATCCCTTCCTCGCACACTGTTGCAATGCCTTCAAGGATTTTTCCCTCGCGCATCGCTTCCTCAAGCGACAAATGCGAGGATACTGCACTTCTGTTTTCCGTACTCCCGATAAGACTGCCCTCCGGCTTA
>CAZGHD010000104.1:0-7580 GCA_964525525.1 uncultured Lachnospiraceae bacterium
GAAGCGGCCGCCCGCCATATTGTTGAACACCTTTGCCATAGCCACGAAAAGCAGACTCGGGCCGGAACCGGGCTCAACGTCAAAGGTAAAGCAAGCGGGGAAAATGATAAGTCCCGCAACTATCGCAACGAAGGTGTCAAGAACGAGAATATTAATAGATTCTCCGGGCAGGGAGCGGTCTTTGCCAAGATAGCTTCCGAATATCGCCATAGAGCCGATACCGAGGCTGAGAGTAAAGAACGACTGATTCATCGCGCCGACGATGACGTTTCCGTTTATTTTAGAGAGGTCGGGCTTGAGGTAGAAGGTAAGGCCTTCTTTTGCGCCAGAGAGGGTAAACCCGTGAATTGCAAGCACTACCATAAGCGCGAGCAGAACTATCATCATATACTTGGTGACGCGCTCAACACCCTTTTGAAGTCCGAACGAAAGGATAACGAATCCGAGCACGACTACCACTGCCATAGAGCCGACCATGACCGTCGGATTTGCTTGCATATTTGAGAAAAGCTGTCCCGATGCTTCATCCGAAATTCCGGTCATACCGCCGGTGAGAAACTTTACGAAATAGTAAAGGATCCAGCCAGCGACCGACGTGTAAAACATCATCAGAATCACGTTGGCAACAAGCGCGGCGTAGCCGTGGATATGCCATTTCTGACCGGGTTTTTCAAGCTTTTGATACAGCTTTACCGGGCTTGCCTGGCTGGCGCGTCCGAGCGCGAACTCCATTACCATTACCGGAAGTCCGAGGATAACCAAAAACAAAAGATATATCAGCACGAACGCGCCTCCGCCGTACTGTCCCGCCATCCACGGGAATTTCCATACGTTGCCGACGCCGATGGCACATCCCGCGCTGAGCAGGATGAAGCCGAGACGGCTTCCAAGACGTTCTCTGTTCATTGTAATCTCCTAAAATCGAATTATTTTGCCGTAATTCCGCCGACGATGACCGACTTTACGTCAATATCGTCATCAAAAATGACTATGTCCGCAGGATGTCCCACCCTGAGAACTCCTCTGTTTGATGACAGGATCCTTGCGGGAGTTTCGGTCATCATTCTGATAGCGGACGGAATTGATATTCCCGCTTCTTTGACGCACACGCGCACAAGCCTGTCTGCCGTTGCGATGCTTCCCGCAAACGCGGTGCGGTCGGGGAGCTTGCAGACCCCGTCCTCAACTATGCACTCGGTATCTCCCACGCGGGAGGTGAGCGCGTCTGTGCCTGCGGCGGGCAGAGAGTCGGTGACGAGAGCTATATGACCGTCCCCTTTGATCTTGTATATCAAGCGGATCAGTTCGGGCGGAAGATGCTTTCCGTCTGCGATTATCTCAACGTCCATACCGTCAAGCAGGTACGCCGTCTCGATAACTCCGAGGATGCGGTATCCGTTCTTTCTCGTGACGGTGGAGGTACAGGAATAAAGATGCGTTATCAGGCGGCATCCGTCAGCGTAAGCGGCGGTCAGGTCGGGATAGGTCGCGTCGGTGTGTCCGGCTGACGGGATAATCCCGTTGTTTGTGAGATAGCGGCAGAAAAGTCCGCCTGCGTCAAGCTCGGGAGCGTAGCTCCAGCGGCTTATCACGTCGGAAAATCCCCCCATTATGTCCTCGTACACGGCAGGGTCGGGAGGGGTAAGATATTTGGTGCTCTGCGCTCCGCACTGCTTGGGGGAAAAGAACGGCCCCTCAAGATGCGCGCCGTGCACGTTCGCGCGGGTGAGCGAGCTTTGTTTGCACGCGCGGATATTTGACAGCGCGTTTTTTACCGTTTCGGGGTCAAATGAGGTGACGGTGGGGAGAATAGTGGTCGTTCCGTGGCTCAGATGCACGTTTATCGCGGAGGCGATACCCTCGGGAGTGGCTGCGGAAAAATCTTCTCCACCCGCGCCGTGTGTGTGCATATCAATAAATCCGGGGGAGACAACGAGACCGCGTGCGTCAATTTCAGAGTCGCAGGGAAGATCTTCCTGCGTTATCGCGGTGATGAGTCCGCTGTCAGTGTCAAAGTAGAGATTTCCGTCAAAGTATGCTGACGGCGGAATTATTATTCTGTCAGAGATTATTTTAGTTATCATAGTGCAAAATTATCTGACAAGCGCGCTGCTTTCCGCGTCGCAGTAGAGGGTCGCGCTGTCGTGCAGGCGAAGGATTGCGGCGGGGCAGTGTTCGTCGATCTTGTCGGTGGTGAGCATCTCGCGGATCGCCTCAGCCTTGGTCGCGCAGGGCACGCTGCAGAAAAGGTGAGCGGCAGAAAACAGCGCGGGCACGGTCAGGGTCAGCGCGTGAGTCGGAACGTCGTCTATCTTTTCAAAGCAACCGTCGTTTACCTGCTGGTTACGGCAGATCTCGTCAAGCGGAACGGGTTTTACCAGCTTCGGGTCGGTAAAATCCGCTACCGGCGGGTCGTTGAACGCGATATGTCCGTTTTCGCCAACGCCCATAACTACGATGTCGGTGGGATATTTTTTGAGGAGAGCGGAATAGCGCTCACATTCTGCCTCCGCATCTACCGCAGAGCAGTCAATATAGTTTACCGATGCAAACGGCAGGTGCGAGAATATATGCTCGCGCAGATAGTTGCCGAATCCCGCGGGATGATCGGCGGGCAGACCGATGTACTCGTCCATGTGGAACGCGTTCACGCGCGTCCAGTCAATGCCGGGCTCTTTTATTAAGTACCCGAGAGTGTCGTTTTGTGAGGGCGCAGCGGCAAATATCACGTTGACCTCGGATTTTTTTGCAAGAAGCTCGCGCAGAGCGGTGGCGATGTCGGTTGCGGCATCCTTGCCCATCTCGTCGCGGGTGGCGAATATTTTAGCGGTGAGCTTGTCTTTTTTTATAGTATCGAGCATAGCTTTTCTCCGTTTGTATAAATTATTTATTATTTATTTCGCACAAAAAATTTTATATATTCAGTATAACATTTTATCGCGCTTATGTCAAGGAAAAACGACGGTCATCTCATTTTCGGAGTGCGATATTATTCGCTGAAACAACAAAATAAACGAGGAAAGCTTTGGCTTTCCTCGTTTTTTTGTTTTATTTAAGCTAATGATTATCTAACTTTCTTTGCAACAACAACGCCAGCAAGAGCGAGAGTAGCAAAGACAGCTACGCCAGCAACAGCCATGTCAGAAGTCTGAGGGTTGGACTGTGCAGGAGCCTTGGTGGTATCAGTGTTGGTGTCTGCAGGAGTATTATCCTGAGTATCAGGAGCTGCAGTGGCGGTGTCTGCGGTAGTAGTGTCAGCAGTGGTAGTGTCAGCAGGAACTACAGTACCTTTGAGCTCTACGTAGTCATAGTAACCACTGTCCCAAGCGGTCGATTTGTTGATCATAACCTCGCCGGAAGGAGTACCAACTTCTGTTATAGCAGCAGTTAAGTTGTCGTAGTCCCCACAAGAAACGGTCCAGTCAAACTGCTGGACAATGAAAGCAATCTTCCACCCGTCTCCGTAATTATAATCTCCGAAACCAGCTCTATTAGATTTAGGCATTGTTATTTGCACTTCCACGTTGTAACCAGAAGCAGTAGGAACAATCCAACCAGCAGTCATCATTCCAGGTTCATCAGAGAAGGGGTGAGTATCTTCAGCGCCGTTTGCAAAACCCGCATATTCGGTAGCACAATTCTCGAAGTATCCACCACGTCCGCTATCCTCGTAACAAGCCCTGTACTGGTAGAGGTCAAGGCTAGTATCCGGCTCATAGGTTACAAGCTCAGGGCAGTCAGAGTTGTCCCAAACGATAAAGTACTCAACGCACTCAGTGTTGTAAGACTTCGCAAGATACGTAACAAGAGAAGCCTCCAAGGGTGTGTTATCCTTAGCCTCGGTGAAGAGATAGAGATAAACTCCATCCCATAACAGATAAGTGGTGTTCATCGTACCGTTTTCACTCACGTTATTTTTTTGAAAAGTGTCAGTAACGATTACAGCGCCGTCTGCGTATGCAGCGTCTTTAACGCCGTCGATTGTGATGGAACCTGCGTCAACAAGAGCAACATCGCCCTTGGGATGCTTCTGACCCAGAGAACCAGCACTTGCTGTGATCGCCATAGTAATGACTACAGCGATGAGAAGAGTGATGCTGATAATCTTTTTCATAATGATTACCTCCTTGATTTAGTGGTATAATATGTACCTTAGCAATTTGCTCCTTTATTATAAGCCAAAATTATACATATGTCAACAGAAAAATGTGGATTTTGTATATATAAACAAAAAAATTATTGTGTATTTTAAACAAAAAATCACCCGGATTTTTCCGGGTGATTTTGTCAACTACGTTGTTTTTTAGAATTATCTAACTTTCTTTGCAACAACAACGCCTGCAAGTGCAAGGGTTGCAAGAACTGCTATACCTGCAATTGCCATATCAGAAGTCTGAGGGTTGTTCTGAACGGGAGCCTTGGTGGTGTCGTCAGCAGTGTCTGCAGGCGCCTCGGTAGTGGTATCTGCGGGAGCCTCGGTGGTGTCTGCGGGAACTTCAGTGGTATCATCAGCCTTAGCGGGAGCCTTGAGCTCTACGTAGTCGTAGTAAGCAACGTCCCAAGCAGATGCCTTGTTGATGTTCTCTTCGCCGGAAGGAGTACCAACCTCGGTAACGGGAAGATCAAAGTTGTCAAAGTCACCAATAGAAACAGTCCAGTCGATCTGCTGAGTAATGAAAGCGATCTTCCAGCCTTCGCCGTACTGATAGTCACCAAAGCCTGCACGGTTTTCCTTGGGCATAATGATCTGACCCTCAATGTTGTAACCGGAAGCGGTGGGAATCATTTTACCAGCTTTCCATCCGCCGGGGGTGTCAGCAAAGGGTGCAGTGTCTTCAGCGCCGTTTGCAAAGCCTTCCTGATCGGTAGCACAAACTGAGAAATATCCGCCGCGATTGCTTTCCTCGTAGCAAACTCTGTACTGGAAGAGGTCAAAAGAAGAGTCGGGCTCGTAGATTATGGCCTCGGGGCAGTCGGAGTTATCCCATACGATGAAGTACTCAAGACAGTCAGACTGGTCGGACGAGGTGAGGAACTGAACGAGGGATGCCTCAAGGGGAGTGTTATCCTTTACTTCGCTGTAAACGTAAAGAGAAGTGCCGTCCCAAAGGAGCCAAGTGGTGTTCATAGAACCGTTTTCGCTTACGTAACCGGGACGATAGGTATCGGTAACGATAACTGCGCCGTCGTTATATGCGGCGTCTTTAATACCGTCGATAGTGATAGAGCCGGGCTCGACGTATGCTACGTCACCCTTGGGATGCTTCTGACCCAAAGAGCCGGCGCTCGCTGTAATTGCCATAGTAATAATCAAAGCAATGAGAAGTGAGATGCTAAGAATTTTTTTCATTGTGATTTACCTCCAGAATGTTTGGGATTTAATTAGAAATCTCAGCATAAAAATTTCTATCATAATTATAGCGTTGTAACCTCGATATGTCAACAGAAAAATGTGAATTTTGTATATATAAATGATAATAAAAAAAGATTATTGTGCATTTTAAACAAAAAATCACCCGGAAAAATCCGGGTGATTCCACTATGTTTTATTACTCGCCGAGAAGTCTCTCAAGTGCGGCGATACGCACGCAAAGGGTGAGAACCTCTGCCGCCGCGGTAACGTCGTCAAGCGACGGATAGGTAGGCGCGATACGGAGATTTCTGTCGTGCGGGTCTTTTCCGTAGGGGAAGGACGCGCCGGCGTTGGTCAGAGTAACGCCGACCTCTTTTGCAAGAGTCCAAACGCGCTTTGCCGAGCCTGTGGTAACGTCAAGGCTGATGAAATATCCGCCTCTCGGAGAGGTCCAGCGAGCGATGCCGGTGTCACCGAGGTCGCGCTCAAGAGCTGTAAGCACAGTCTCAAACTTGGGGCGGATTATCTGCGCGTGGCGGCGCATATGGCGGTGGATACCGCGCGGGTTGCCGAAGTACTTGATGTGGCGCATCTGATTCAGCTTGTCGTAACCGATGGTCTGAACAGACATAATCTTTTTGATCTGCTCCATATTCTTTTCAGACGCGGCAAGAAGCGCAACGCCCGAGCCGGGGAAGCTGATCTTTGAGGTAGAAGTGAAGAAAAGAATTATATCCGTGTTGCCGTACTCGTCCGCGAGGTCGAATATGTTTGCAAGGTTTTCGGGAGTTTCGTAAAGGTCGTGAACCGCGTACGCGTTGTCCCAGAAAATACGGAAATCGGGCGCGGCGGGCTTGAGCGCTGCGAAACGGCGAACAACCTCGTCGGAATAAACTATACCCGAGGGGTTGGAGTATTTCGGCACGCACCAGATACCCTTGATGGTGGGATCGTTTCCGACGAGATCTTCGATCACGTCCATATCCGGGCCGTTCTCGCCGAGCTCAACCGAGATCATCTCGATGCCGAAGCTCTCGCAGATAGCGAAATGGCGGTCGTAACCGGGGGTAAGTGCGATGAATTTTATCTTTTCCTGGCGGCACCAGGGGGTGTTGCCCTCGCCCATACCGTACATCATCGCGCGAGCGACGGTGTCGTACATCAGGTTAAGGCTGGAGTTGCCGCCGATAAATATCCTTGAGGGAGCGATGCCGAGAAGCTCGGAGAAAAGACGCTTCGCTTCGGGAAGTCCGTCAAGATTACCGTAGTTACGGCAGTCAAGTCCGTTTTCGGAGAAGCAGTCGTTACCGTGGGTGATAGCACCGAGCATACCCATGGTTATATCAAGCTGATCTGCGCCGGGTTTTCCGCGCGAGAGATCAAGAGATATTCCGCGTGCTTTGATTTCTTCGTATTTTGCGCGCAGTGCATCCAGTTCTGCACGGCGTGCGGCATCGTCGATCGAAAGATAGTTCATGTAACAAATAACTCCTGTGGAAATAAAATTGTAATATTAGAATTCCGCGCTGCCCGTGGTACGGGGATAAGCGCATACGTCGCGGATGTTGGAAATGCCGGTGACGTACATGCTAAGACGCTCAAATCCGAGACCGAAGCCTGCGTGGCGCGCACTGCCGTAACGGCGGAGATCCGCGTACCACCAGTAGTCCTTGGGATCGAGTCCGAAGCGATCCATAGCCTCCTCAAGACGCTCAAGACGCTCTTCTCTCTGGCTGCCGCCGATAAGCTCGCCGACACCGGGAACCAGCATATCCATAGCGGCAACAGTCTTGCCGTCGTCGTTCTGACGCATATAGAACGCCTTGATCTCGCGCGGGTAGTCGGTGACGAAAACGGGGCGGCCGAAGATCTGTTCGGTGAGGTAGCGCTCGTGCTCGGTCTGAAGGTCGATACCCCAGCTTACGGGATAATCGAACTCCTTGCCGCTCTCTTCAAGCAGCTTTATCGCCTCGGTATAGGTAACGTGTCCGAATTTCTCGGTCACGAGGTTGTTAAGTCTGTCAAGCAGGGTGTTGTCAACGAATTTGTTGAAGAACTCAAGCTCTTTTTTGCAGTTCTCCATAATGTAGCCGACAACGAATTTCATCATATCCTCGGACAGTGCCATATCATCCTCAAGATCAGCGAAAGCGATCTCGGGCTCGATCATCCAGAACTCAGCCGCGTGGCGCGCAGTAAAGGATTTCTCCGCGCGGAAGGTCGGACC
>CAZGHD010000105.1:0-7574 GCA_964525525.1 uncultured Lachnospiraceae bacterium
CCTCGTCTTTGTAAAGCAGTTTGACAGGCTCAACGAGCTCAAACTGCATATCCTCGGGAAGACCGCCCACGTTATGGTGAGATTTAACCGGCTTTCCGCTTTCAGCGGCTTTGATGGATTCAAGAATATCGGGATAAATAGTACCCTGTGCAAGGAAAGAGATACCTTCGAGTTTGGACGCTTCTTCATCAAACACTTTGATAAATTCACCGCCGATAATTTTACGTTTCTTTTCGGGATCTGCAACGTCTTTAAGCAGGCCGAGGAAACGGTCGGTAGCGTCAACGTAAACGAGGTTAGCGTCAAGCTCTTTGCCGAATATCTCAACAACCTGCTCGCTCTCACCTTTTCTCATAAGTCCGTGATTTACGTGTACGCAAACGAGCTGTCTGCCAATAGCTTTTATAAGAAGTGCCGCAACGACGGATGAGTCAACACCGCCGGAAAGCGCGAGAAGCACCTTTTTATCGCCTACCTGTTCACGTACAGCGGCAACCTGTTCGTTAATAAATTTGTCTGCAAGCTCTTTTGTGGTAATTCTGAGCATTGATTCGGGTCTTATATTAGTATCCATATCCTTATTTCTCCTTGTCACATTTTGATTTATTATAGCATAGTTTTAACTCAAATTCAATCCGATCAGAGCAGATTTTTCCTCTGTTCTTCGGGTGATGCGGGGTGCAAGTATGTGGGAGCGATGTCAAAGATAGTTTTGCATCCTACGTTACCTTCTTTTGCGAGTCTGTATGCCGCGCGCGCATATGCAACGAGAACGCTTGAAGTGAACTCGGGGTTAGAGTCAAGCTGAAGTTTGTATTCTATGATATGCTTGTGTTCACCCTCGAGTCCCGTGATTCCCGAGCGGAACACCATTCCGCCGTGGGGAATTCCCTTGTGATCGCGCATAAGCTCTTCTTCGGTAATGAAATTTACGGTAGTATCGTAGTCAGCAAAGTAATTGGGCATGGTCTTGATCGTTTCTTCGATTTTTGCAAGATCCGCACCTTCCTCAGCTACGACAAAACACTCTCTCGTGTGTTTCTCACGGGTGGTAAGGTCGGGAGTTTCTCCGTTTCTGACCGCGCTGAATGCGCTTTCAACGGGAATAGTATACTGGCGTGCATCCTTAACTCCGGGAATGCGTCTTATAGCATCTGAATGGCCCTGGCTTACTCCGCGACCCCAGAACGTGTAGTCTTTACCGCTCGGGAGAATTGCCTGTCCGAGCAGACGGTTGAGAGAAAAGAGACCGGGATCCCAGCCGATAGAGATTATACCGAGTGTGCCGGATTCTTTACATGTTTTATCTACGTTAGCAAAATGCTCGGGAATTTTAGCGTGCGTATCAAAGCTGTCGATAACGGTAAAATATTTAGCGAGCTCGGGAGTCTGAGTGGGGAGATCGTTCGCGCTTCCTCCGCAAAGGATCAAAACGTCTATCTCGTCCTTCATTTCGGGTGCTTTGTCAATATGATATACGGGTACGTCGGTGCGAGGCTTTAAGCTCTGCGGATCACGACGGGTAAACAGTGCGACGAGTTCCATATCGTCACTGTGAAAAACAGCGCTTTCAACTCCGCGTCCAAGATTACCGTATCCCGCGATTCCTATTCTTATTTTCATTGAGTATATCCTTTCAAATCAGGTAAATATAATTTATTATATTACAAAAATCAAAAAAATGCAATAAACACCTTTATAATTGGTTATTAAAATAGATTATAGATATTATAAATACGCTTTTTACAAGGTTGAAATAGATGTTATTTTGTGGTATAATATGAAATATCTGATTTTTTATAAGGAGAATATGAAATGAAAAAATCTTTTTTTCGCTTTGAAGCGAGAAAAATATTAGAGCTGTTTCTTGTTTTTTTCAGGATAGGCGCATTTACGTTTGGTGGCGGTTACGCCATGATTCCGCTTATACAAAAGGAAGTGGTGGAAAACAAAAAATGGGCAACCGACGAGGATATTCTTGAGATAATTGCAATAGCGGAATCCACGCCCGGTCCCATCGCGATAAACTCGGCTACCTTTATCGGTTACCGCGTTGCAGGATTTTTCGGTTCTATGTTTGCAACCCTCGGCGTAGTGCTCCCGTCTTTTGTTATAATACTGATAATATCGTATTTGCTTCGCGGATTCGGGCAAATCAAGGCGGTCAAATACGCATTCTGGGGTATGCGTGCTGGCATTCTCGCTCTGCTTCTTAAGGCTTGGTGGTCAATGTACAAAAAGTGCCCGAAAAACATCGTTGCATATCTGATTGCCGCACTTTCATTCGTTGCGGTAGCTGTATTTGACATTGGTGTTCTTTACGTAATAATCGGTTGCGCTTTAGTTGGACTCGTTTCTTCCTTGATTGCCAAAAGGAGGGCTGAAAAATGATTCTTTTGGAGCTTTTCGTTACGTTTTTCAAAATAGGTTTATTTACCTTTGGTGGCGGATACGCTATGCTTCCGCTGATTCAGGAAGAAGTTCTTGCAAAGAACTGGAGTACTAACTCTGAACTGCTTGATTTTATCGCGGTAAGCGAAAGTACTCCGGGACCGTTTGCGATCAATATCGCAACCTTCCTCGGCTCCGAAATGTCGGGCGTTCTCGGCTCGGTATGCGCCACTCTCGGTGTTGTTCTCCCGTCATTTATAGTTATTTTGATAGTGGCGCAGTTTTTTGAAAAATTCAAAAATAACGGCATTGTAAAAGGCTGTATGTCAGGTCTTAAGCCCGCGGTCATAGGTCTTATCGGTGCAGCGATCATTTCTGTCGCAAAAGAAGTGTTTTTCCCGACCATAGAGAACGTTACCTCTTTGGGTGATATAATTTCTGCTATGGGAGCTACCTTTACAACTCCGGCTATTTACGTTCAGTTAGGTGTTTTTGCAGTTATGGCAGTAGCGGCGTTTAAGAAACTGCATCCCATACTGATAATATGTATTTCGGCTGTGGTTGGTATCGTAGCCGGATTTGCATTGAATTTACCTATTTAAGAAAGGAACTGCTTGTATGAAGCAAGGATTGGTCCTTGAAGGCGGCGCGATGCGCGGAATGTTTACCTGCGGCGTTATCGACGTGATGATGGAAAACGGTATTTCCTTTGACGGACTTATCGGCGTTTCCGCGGGTGCTGTGTTTGGGTGTAATTACAAATCCGGTCAGATAGGGCGTGCGATAAGATATAATACACGTTTTTGCAGTGATGCAAGATATTGCAGTTTCCGTTCGCTTATCAAAACCGGTAATCTTTTCGGCGCGGAATTCTGTTATCACGAACTTCCGGCGACCCTTGATATTTTTGATACCGAAACGTTCGAGTCGTCAAAAATGGAGTTTTATCTCGTTTGTACCGACGTCGAGAGCGGTGAAGCAGTGTATCATAAATGCGATAAAGCAGATTATGATGAGCTTGAATGGATGCGTGCATCCGCATCTATGCCTCTTGCCTCGGAAATAGTTAACGTCGGCGGCAGAAAAATGCTTGACGGAGGAATAGCCGATTCCGTTCCGCTCAAATATTTTGAAAGCATCGGATACTCGAAAAACGTGGTGGTTCTTACCCAGCCGAGAGATTACAGAAAAGGCAAAAACTCAATGCTTGGTATTATTAAGCGCGTGTATAGAAAATATCCCAAACTCATAGATGCTATCAAACACAGACACGAAATGTATAACTCCACGCTCGAATATATAGGCGAAAGAGAAAAAGAGGGAAGTATTTTGGTTTTGTGTCCAAGTGAAAAGCTACCTATCGGAAGAATTGAAAAGAATCCCGAAAAACTCAAGGCTGTATATGAAATCGGACGAAAAACAGCTGAAGAAAAGCTTGATGAGATAAAGGCGTTTCTCTCGGTTACCGAGTGAGGAAAAAATTAATGTTTGACTATTTTAGTCAGATGTGGTATTATAATGTCGAATATAAGTAAATATGAGGTGCTGTATGGCTGAATACTGTGTTCTGTATAACCCCAAAGCCGGAAACGGTAAGGGAGCTGACAACGCATTGACACTTTCAAAGATTTTACCTGACGACGAACTGCACTACACCGACATCACTGATATTGAAGATATATCTTCGTTCATTGATTCCGTTGATCCGAGCGAAAAAATAGTTATCGCCGGAGGAGACGGAACTCTTAACCGATTCGTTAATTCTATGAACAGGGAAGAATTCTCAAGAGATATTTACTATTTCGCGGTCGGAAGCGGAAATGATTTTCAGCACGATCTCGGGATAAAAAAGAACTCACCGCCTATACTTATAAATGATTATATAAAGAATCTTCCTACCGTTTACGTCAACGGCATCACCGCTAAATTTATCAACGGAATAGGCTACGGAATTGACGGTTATTGCTGTGAAGAGGCTGATAAAGTACGTAAAAAGAAACCGGGTAAGAAGATCAACTATACGCTTATGGCTTTGAAGGGCTTGCTTGGCGGTTTTAAACCGAGAAATGCGACTGTCACCGTTGACGGCGTTACCGAGACTTATTCCAAGGTGTGGATGGTCCCCACGATGAACGGTAGATACTTCGGCGGAGGATTTATGGCAACTCCTGCTCAGGACAGGCTTGATCCTGAGCATAGAGTATCGGTCGGCGCGATGGGCGGGATCGGTATACTTCGCGCTCTTACTATTTTTCCGAAGGTCTATACGGGAAAGCACGTTAAATATACAAAGTACATACATATATTCAAGGGTCATGATATAACCGTAAAATTTGACGTTCCTACCGCACTGCAGATAGACGGCGAGACGGTGCTTGGTGTCAGCGAATATCGCGTAGTATCAAAGGTTCCGGCTAATATTATTTAACATAAATTAGAAAAAGGACAGAAATCTGTCCTTTTTCTAATTTATGGCGCCTAATCGTTGCGTTTGTTGTTGTTACGGCAACCGCATTTTGAATCTCCGTCGCCAAACTGAGAGGAAAGCTCAGAGAGGGAAGGCGGGCAGAATTCGGTAGTCGGGAAATCCATGTTCTTAAACAGACTGCAAGGATCGTCTTCTTCTGCCTGCACGCACTCTTTTCTCGGAACACAATATTCGGTAGCGGAAATCAGATACTGCGCGGGACGTTCTATTCTTACTACCGAGAAAAAGCCGAGAGAAACCGTAAGGTATCTGCCGCCGTCGCTATCCGAGAAGCGGTCGTAAAAAGAAGAAACTATTTCATCGGGCATATCCTCGATGCAGCAGCAACAGCTGCAGCACTGTTTGGACTCGCTTACTTTAACTCCGAGCACTACGGGAGGTACTACTTCAACTACGCCGACCGGAAGATTGTTTTCGGCTTTAGCACCGAACTTGGGATTTGAGCAAAAACTGCCGCATCCGTTGCTCTTGTATATGTTTACGTTACCCTCACTGCCGAAAAGGATTACCTTTTTCTCTATAGCGGATAATCCGCAAAATTCCTGCGATCTGCCGGGGCCGAGGCACGCTTCAAGTGTAAGGCGTATATAAAAAATAATATGGACCGTATAAAAACCGCGGCTGAACTGTACGGGCTCAACAGAAACCTGGCACGAAATAATATCGGCGCATTTCACCCTTACCGAACCGGTTCTTTCGATTATCTCCTGGCCTGAATCGCTAAGATATACGCGTACGTCTTCATAGCAATCCTTGTCGCGGCAGCTGTCGAGAATACGGTTAGTATCTATGGCAACTGTGTCTCTTGAAAGTCCACCGCCGCAAAAGCCTTTGCTTTCTGACATTGATAATTCACCTCTGTTAAAATGTTGTCGAGACGTATCACCGTCTTCTATAACATTTTATGCCTTTGATAGGATTTGGTGAAATACACTTGATACAAAAACAGCGCGATCTTGATAAAACCGCGCTGTTTTTAGATTAATCCTCAAATATTCCTTTGATGGTGTGCTTTACCATGGGGTTAGCAGGAGAGAACTTTGATTTCATTTCAATGAAAGTACCTGCCTCGCTGCTTCTGCGGAAGCTATCCATGATCTCAAGAACGTGGAAGGTCTGCTTATAGCTTGAACGGAAATCTCTGCCGGTTCTGAGCGCCTTTGCCATATCGGCAAGTCCGAGACCTCTTGAATTTTCCTTGTAATCAAAGCAAAGAGGTACGTCTTTATACTCGCCGGTTTCCGGACGGAGAAGTCTTACGCTTCCGCCGTAAAAGTTGGGATCGGGAACTTGGAGAGTACCCTCCGTGCCGTATATCTCAAGCTTTTCGTTTTCGCTGTAATGAACGTCAAAAGTGGTAAATAAACTGCCGATAGCGCCGCATTCAAACTCCAGTATTCCCGCAACGTATGTAGGAACCTCAACGTCTACGACCTTGCCGTAGCAAGGAGCGCTTGTGATAGTTCTCGTCGGGAAAGAAGCCTTTGCCATACCGGCAATTCTCCTGACTCCGCCGAGAAGATTGATAAGAGCGGTAACGTAGTACGGACCCATATCCATCATAGGACCGCCGCCGTGCTTATAAAAGAACTCTGGGTCGTGATGCCACCCCTCGGGACCGCGGCAGATCAAGTGAGCCGACGCGCCTATGGGACGACCGATATAGCCGTCTTCGATAAGCTTTCTTGCCGTTTGGATACCCGCACCCATATAAGTATCGGGTGCACCGCCCAAAAGCAACCCTTTTTCCTGCGCTATTTTTACAAGCTCTTCGCCTTTTTCAATGGTAGATGCAAGCGGTTTTTCGGAATACACATGCTTGCCTGCAAGCAGAGCAGCCTTGCTTACTTCATAATGCTCGTTTGGGCGGGTTATGTTCAGCACTATATCCACATCGGGATCGGCAAAAAGCTCATACATATCGTTATATAGCTTGGGAATGTTGTATTTCTCTACGGCTTTTTCCGCACGCTCTCTGATGAGATCGCAAACGCCGATGACCTCAACCTCTTTGAATACTTTTGTAAGGTTTTCAAGATATATTCCGGATATATCTCCAACTCCTACAAAGCCTATTTTGACTTTGCTTTGCATATTTATCAGTCCTCAAAAATTCCCTCAAGGGAGTGTTTAACCATAGGTTTTCCGGGGGTATATTTTGATTTGAGTTCAATAAACGAGCCGGACTCACTGCTGAGCTTGAAGGTTTCAAGGATCTCAAGCACGTGCATGGTCTGCTTGTAGTTTGAACGGAAATCTCTGCCGGTTCTGAGTGCTTTTGCCATATCGGCAAGACCGAGACCGCGTGAGTTGTTCGGATAACCGAAACAGTGCGGAATCTCTTTGTATTCGCCGGTTTCGGGACGGAGAAGTCTTACCTCGCCGCCAAAGCAGTTGGGGTCGGGAACCTGAAGTGTACCCTCAGTACCGTAGATCTCGATCTTACAACCGTCTTTGTGATATACGTCAAAAGTGGTAAATATAGTACCGATAACGCCGCTGTCAAATTCCATCATACCGGTAACGTAGGTAGGAACGTCAACTGTAACGATCTCGCCGTTGTGAGGCTCACTGGTGATAGTTCTCGTCGGGAAGGATGCTTTGGTCATACCTGCGATTTTTTTAACTCCGCCGAGAAGGTTGATAAGAGCGGTAACGTAGTACGGACCCATATCCATCATAGGACCGCCGCCGT
>CAZGHD010000106.1:0-7570 GCA_964525525.1 uncultured Lachnospiraceae bacterium
GACGGTAGAACTTCTGATCGAGTTTCTTACCGGTGAGAACAGCTTTTTCAGCGTTGATAATAACGACAAAATCGCCGCAGTCAACGTGAGGGGTATACTCGGGTTTGTGCTTACCGCGAAGAAGGGTAGCAGCAACAACTGCGGTCTTGCCAAGGGGCTTACCTGCAGCGTCAAGAACATACCACTTACGTTCAATGGTTTCTTTTTTTGCCATGAAAGTGGACATTACTGAATTCCTCCGTTTTGATTTATGTAAAAATTTTAAACTATTTCGGGCAATGGGCATAGTACGACCACTGCAACGCTCAATATTATAACACAACCCGTCCCACTTGTCAATAGCAAAACAGAAAAATTTTTGATTTTTTTAATTTAGTTATCCATTACCTCGTTTTTTCTTCGTTTTTCTTCGATTTCCTGCTTCGGAGAAAGTTTCAAAATCACTTTTTTGCTCATTTAAAAGTAAATATATGTACAAAAAACCAAAAATATGATATAATATATTCACAGTATAAAAATCGAGGTTATAAAAATGAGTATATCTCTTAAAGATCTTCATTCAAAAAAAGCGTTCATCTGCGACATGGACGGAGTTATATATCACGGAAACCGTCTGCTTCCCAACGTTCCGGAATTCGTCCGCTGGCTTGAGGACAACGGAAAGAACTATCTTTTCCTTACCAACAGCAGCGAGCGTTCCCCGAGAGAGCTCGCGCAAAAGCTCGCGCGTATGGGACTTGAGGTAGGCGAGGATCACTTTTACACGAGCGCGCTTGCTACCGCCTCTTTCCTTGCCAATCAGTGCCCGGGCGGAAGCGTGTACGTCATTGGCGAACCCGGTCTTGTAAACGCGCTTTACGACGCGGGATTTTCCATGAACGATTACAATCCCGACTACGTTGTTTTCGGTGAGACCAGAACTCTCAGCTACGAAAAGATAGAGCGTGCCTCCCGTCTCGTTATGAACGGCGCAAAGCTGATAGGCACGAACTCTGATATGACCGGCCCGAGCGAAAACGGAATAATCCCCGCTTGCCGCGCGCTCATCTCTCCCATAGAGCTTACCACCGGCAAGTCAGCGTATTACGTCGGAAAGCCCAACCCGCTTATGATGCGCCACGCACTCAAAAAGCTGAACTGCCACAGGGTTGATGCCGCAATAATCGGCGACAGAATGGACACCGATATAATCGCAGGTATCGAGAGCGAGCTTGACACCGTCCTCGTTCTTACCGGCGTTACCACACTTGAAACCATGAAAGACTTCCCCTACCGCCCGACCTATATCCTCCCGGGCATCGGAGACGTACTCAAGGATAGTATATAATATAGTAAGAAACTGCCGCGGAATGCTCCGCGGCAGTTTCTTTACTTTTAATCTACCATTATAAGCATAGTCAACGCTTTTTTCTGTCCCTCGGTCGGCACTTTCAGTTTGCCGTTGTTTACAAGCTCTTTCATACAGTGCAGGATAAACCATCCGTCACTGTGAAAGGCATACTGAAGTTCAAACATACGCGCTTTGCGAAGATGCTCCGGGGTCGCATCAAGCAGTGCCTTTTCAAACGGAGCTTTAAACGCTTTAAGCTCATCCCAGTATTTGTCTTTTATGCGGTCGCCGATTGAAAGAAGTCTTTTTCTGACATCCTCATTCCGGAGTAAAACGGGACAAATTTCGGTTAATATGCATCCTTTTTCAGGACTTGCATCAACATGAAATGCATCCTTAATATTCTCCAGATTCTCATACGGCTGGCGAGTCACCGAAATATAGCCGTGCTCTATCAAACGGCTGTAATCAACTTCGCTGAGTTCATTATTTCCCAAAAGATTTTTAAGCAGCGACAAGTCATACTGCGACGTATGATAATAATCTTCCTTGATACGGCTGTCCGACCATTCGGTATCTATTATCCACAGGGTCAGATTATCTTTTTTATTCCAGCAAATTCCGCAAAATTCATTCATGCTGTCTTGGTATTTAGGCTGCTCGACGCCGTGAGAAATAACCGTAGTATGACAAATGTTTTGTCCTCCGTCAGGTCGGCAGGTCATAGCTTCTTCAAACGTTACTGTCTCATCCTCATCAAGATGCTTTTCCCCGCTCATCGCCGCTATATACGGGATCAGGGTCCAGAGCATAAAGTTCTTGTCATTCATTCCGCCGGCGATAGCCTTGTCGCAAAGAATATCCGACGCGGCAAGTTCATCATAAATCTCGTTTGCGATAAGCTTAGCGGCTTTGTCATACATAGCGTCCCTTAACCGAACGAACTCGGTAGTAGGCTCGTCAATGATGATGTTTGAGATATACTTGTCCCCTTTCTTTAAGAGAAATCTGTATTCCTCAAGATATTCCGCCTCGCTCTCTACATACACGGGAGACACGCCGAGCTCCTCGGCTATCTCATTTACCGTCTTGTATTCATCTTTTACCAAATAAGTAATATTTTGTGACAGCGCACTGCGGAAGAAATTATGATTAGGCCCCTTTGTACCGTCAGAGCCGTTTGTACCCACACCGGCAAATTCAATCGGATTAAATTTAAGTTCGCCTGCTGTTCTCATTGTTTCCATACCTCTTTTCAGCTCTTTTTTTGCTTCAAACAGATGCCATTTGACCGTGCCTATCGGTATTCCGAGCTCGCGCGCTATCTCGCCTTGCTTTTTGTTTTCATAATAATAAGCAATAACGATACGGCGCTGTAATTTCGTAAGATACGCGATCTCGCTCTGCAACTTATTTTCCGTCTCGCGTTTTATAAACTCTGACGGAATATCGTCCGCATCACCGCACACTACCTCCTCACCGTCGTCGTTATATATTCCGACGTAGCAGTTTTTATCGTCACGGTAATAATTGCTGAGCATATTGTGCGCGATAGTCCAGATAAATTTCCCTACGTCCTCAATATCGTCTCTTTTGAGCAGTACGGAAAATATCTTTACGACTATCTCCTGCGCCAAATCCTCTGCATCCTGCAAATTTTTACACCGTTTAAGAGTAAAGCCGAATATCGGTTTCAAATACTCGGTAGTTATCCTTTCGGCATTGTGTCTGTCCATCTGTTTTCTCCTTTTGAAAGCGCTTTCGCCTATATAGACACGCCAAGCTGAAAAAGGTTGGAATATTTTATAAAAAATTTAAGCAAAAGCCGGAAAGCACAAAACTTTCCGGCTTTAATATTATATCTTAAATCCAAAGAAATCCTTGGTATTATTATAGCATATATCACATACTATCTGACCGAGGGTCTCAACGTCTGACGGATATTCACCGTTTTCTACCCACTCGCCGATAACGTCGCAGAGGATACGGCGGAAATACTCGTGTCTCGGATATGAAGTAAAGCTTCTTGAGTCAGTAAGCATTCCGAGGAAGTTGCCGAATACCGAGAGGTTAGCCAGCGACTTCATCTGTGCGCGCATACCGTCGTTGTTGTCGTTAAACCACCACGCACTACCCTGATGAATTCTCGGCATTCCGCTGCCGTCAGCATACTGGAAGCTGCCGATAAGAGTTCCGATAGCGGCGTTGTCGCAGGGATTTATAGAATAAAGTATAGTTCTCGGAAGTGCGCCGTCAGAATTAAGCATATCCAGCATTTTTGCGAGATCCATAATACAGGACTCACCGCCGATGGTATCGTAACCGGTATCGGGACCGAGCTTTGCAAACTGAACCGAGTTGGGATTACGCATTACGCCGAAGTGTATCTGCATTACCCATCCGCGCTTTGCGTATTCTGCGCCGAAGAAGCGCATCATCTCGCACTTATAGAGTGCCGCTTCTTCCTCGCTGACGCCCTTACCGTCGGTCTCAAGCGCCTTCACAAACGCCTCGTCAGCCATGTGGGAATTAGGCTTTACGAACTTAACGTAATCGTCATATCCGTGATCCGCAGTACGGCAACCGAGCGACTCAAAGTGATCGAGACGCTTGATATACGCATCCTTGAGGCTATCAAGGTTGGTGATCTTAACACCTGCCGACTCGCCGAGCTTTGCAATATAGTCAGCAATACCCTTGCGCTCGATATTCATACCCTTGTCCGGGCGGAACGCAGGAAGAACCTGAGTGGAAAAGCTCTCGTCATTTGCGATAGCCGCGTGATGCTCAAGGCCGTCTGCGGGATCGTCGGTGGTACAAAGCAACTCAACGTTAGATCTCTTTATAAGACCGCGAACGCTCATATCGGGAGAAGCCAGCTTTTCAGAGGTAAGCTCCCATATCTCGTCAACAGTTTTCTCGGAGAGAATAAGATCGCAATCGAAATAACGCTGAAGCTCAAGATGAGTCCAGTGATAGAGCGGATTGCCGATAAGTCTCGGCATGGTTTTTGCATAAGCCGCAAACTTTTCGTAATCGGACGCGTCACCGGTGATATATTTTTCATCAATACCGTTTGAACGGATAGCGCGCCATTTATAGTGGTCGCCGGAGAGCCAAAGCTCGGTAATATTGGAGTAACGCTTGTCCTGTGCTATTTCAGCAGGACTTACGTGACAATGGTAATCAATAATCGGAAGCTTTTCCGCATAGCTGTGGAAAAGTGCTGACGCAGGGTCGGAAGAAAGCAGGAAATCTTTATCCATGAATTTTTTCATTGTTAAGTCTCCGTATTATATAATATAATGATACTTTAATTATACCAACATAACGCAAAAAGGTCAATATAAAATTCAAAAAACCGCATTTTACTGCGGTTTTTTGTGATTTTTTTACTCAACCTTGGGAAGTTTCGCGAAAGAAACTTCAAGCTCTTCGTCCGTGGGAACGTAGTCGGTCATCTTGCCGTCGTGGAATTTCTCATACGCGAACATATCGAAATATCCCGTACCGGTAAGGCCGAACACGATGGTCTTTTCTTCGCCCGTCTCTTTGCACTTCATCGCCTCGTCGATAGCCGCCTTGATAGCGTGGCTGCTCTCGGGTGCAGGGAGGATACCCTCAACGCGCGCAAACTGCTCTGCTGCCGCAAATACCTCGGTCTGCTGAACGGTAATTGCTTCCATGAGGCCGTCGTGATAGAGCTGTGAAAGAGTGGAGCTCATACCGTGATAACGAAGGCCGCCGGAGTGAGTTGCCGCAGGAATAAAGTTACTGCCGAGAGTACACATTTTTTGAAGCGGGCAAATCATACCGGTATCGCAGTAGTCGTATGCAAACTTACCGCGGGTAAAGCTCGGACAGGATGCGGGCTCGACCGCGATTATTCTGTAATCAGCCTCACCGCGAATTTTTTCACCCATAAACGGAGCGATAAGACCGCCGAGGTTAGAGCCGCCGCCGGCACATCCGATTATAATATCCGGCTTGATGTTATATTTTTCAAGAGCGGCTTTGGTCTCAAGACCGATAACCGACTGATGGAGCATTACCTGATTCATAACACTGCCAAGTACGTAACGGTATCCTTCGGTATTTGTAGCAACCTCAACAGCCTCGGAGATAGCGCAACCGAGGCTTCCGCCTGTACCGGGATGTTCAGCAAGGATCTTTCTGCCGACCTCGGTATCCATAGACGGAGAGGGAGTTACCGACGCACCGTAGGTACGCATTACCTCACGGCGGAACGGCTTCTGCTCATAGGAAACCTTAACCATATATACCTTACAGTCAAGCTCAAAATAAGAGCACGCCATAGAAAGCGCGGTACCCCACTGACCTGCTCCGGTCTCGGTGGTCACGCCTTTGAGCCCCTGCTTTTTAGCGTAGTACGCCTGTGCAATAGCGGAATTAAGCTTATGGCTTCCGCTTGTGTTATTTCCTTCAAATTTGTAATATATTTTAGCGGGGGTAACGAGTTTTTCCTCAAGGCAGTACGCACGCACGAGCGGAGAGGGACGGTACATTTTATAGAAATTGCGAATTTCTTCGGGGATCTCGTAATAAGCGGTAGTATCGTCAAGCTCCTGCTTTACAAGTTCTTCGCAGAACACACCCTCAAGATCCTTTGCCGTCATCGGCTTATGGGTAACGGGATCAAGAAGCGGAGCGGGCTTGTTTACCATGTCCGCGCGGAGATTATACCATGCCGTGGGCATTTCGCTTTCTTCAAGATAAATTTTGTAGGGAATCTTTTCGTTTGCCATTTTTCTGCATCCTTTCTTTTGTGTCGGACGGAAATAAAAAAGTCCCGTCCCAAAATTGCCGGGACAGGAAGTGATCCTGCGGTGCCACCCTGCTTGGCGCATAGCGCCCACTTAGTGCATACTATCATATGCCGGTATCATTTACGGAGAAACCAATCCGTCTCGCATACTAAGGCAAAACGCCCTTTCCGCTCGCCCTCGGAAGCCCATTCAATTTCGGATCTTACACCGCGATCACACCACCCGCGGCTCTCTTTGGAAAGACGTATCGAAACCTACTTACTCTTCTTCATCGGTTTATATGATTATATCACCGTTTTTGATTTTTGTCAATAAAAAAGAGAAAATTCGTAAAAAGTTGCAATTTTATTCCTTATATTTATTCATCTATGCGGAAAATGTGCGGATTTCGCACCCCAAATCCACCAAAAATGAAATTTTAAAATATTTTCTTGCATAACTTTCGGTGAAAACGCTGTTTTTTTAAGTTTTTAAGGCTCAAAAACAGTGAAAAACAATATTTTTTTGATTTTTGCAAAAATTTTTCTTGCATTTTGACGATATATGGAGTATAATAATCACAATAAAAATATTCTTATATATATTTGGAGGCACATACAAATGAGTTTCAAAAGTGAATATCTGTCGAAAGTTTACGACAGTGTTGTAAAAAGAAATCCCGGCGAGCCCGAGTTTCTTCAGGCAGTAAAAGAGGTTTTTGAGTCTCTTGAGCCGGTTATCGCACTTCATCCCGAGTATGAAAAAGCAGGCATCATGGAGAGAATGGTAGAGCCCGAGCGTTCTATCCTATTCCGCGTAAGCTGGGTTGACGACAACGGCAACGTTCAGGTAAACAGAGGTTACAGAGTTCAGTTCAACTCTGCTATCGGCCCTTACAAGGGCGGTCTCCGTTTCCATCCCACCGTTAACTCCTCCGTTATCAAGTTCCTCGGCTTTGAGCAGACCTTCAAGAACAGCCTTACCGGTCTTCCTATGGGCGGCGGTAAGGGCGGTTCCGACTTCGATCCTCAGGGCAAGTCCGACGGAGAGGTTATGCGTTTCTGCCAGAGCTTTATGACCGAGCTCGCTAAGCACATCGGTGCTGATACCGACGTTCCCGCAGGCGACATCGGAGTTGGCGCACGTGAGGTTGGTTACCTCTTCGGTCAGTATAAGCGTCTTCGTAACGAGTTCACCGGCGTTCTCACCGGTAAGGGCATTTCTTACGGCGGTTCTCTTATCCGTCCCGAGGCTACCGGCTTCGGCGCAGTTTACTACACTGTTGAAATGCTCAAGCACTTCGGCGATGACATCAAGGGCAAGACCGTTGCTATCTCCGGCTTCGGTAACGTTGCTTGGGGTACTGCTAAGAAGATCGCAGAGCTCGGCGGTAAGGTAGTTACCATCTCCGGTCCCGACGGTTACATATACGATCCCGACGGAGTTTCCACTCCCGAGAAGATCGCTTACATGC
>CAZGHD010000107.1:0-6467 GCA_964525525.1 uncultured Lachnospiraceae bacterium
CCTCGCTGTGAATTTAGGATATTTCTTTGAGCTTGAGACTGCCTTCCTGTGCGAGCAGAGCATCCGTGCCGAGACAGATGAAAAACACGCTTTCCGCATTTTTGTATTTATTTGCGATCTTTCTTATTTCATCACCGTTTCGGATAACGCGCTCTATAGTGCGCGGAACGTCATCTGTCAAAATCTTTAAGAGGCACTCGGCTTCGCTTTGGCTCATTTTCCCGTTTCGTTCTGCCAAATAAAGAGCCAGCCGATACATCACGCCAAGCTGTGCCGAATATGCCTTGGTGCTTGCCACAGCGATCTCCGCGCCCGACTCGGTAAAAATAACGTTATCAGCCTCGGTTGCAATACTTGAACTTTTCACGTTTACTACCGCAAGAGTGTCTACACCGCATTCTTTTGCAAGCCGTAACGCCGCCAAAGTATCCGCTGTCTCACCCGACTGTGACACGAGGATAACGAGGTCGTTTTCATTCAGTATAGGGTCGGAATATCTGAATTCGGATGCCACCCATACCCTCACTGGAATTCTTGCCCATCTTTCGACATATTCTCTGCCCACAAGACCTGCGTGCATCGCACTTCCGCAAGCAACTATATGAACGCACCCTCCGTCAAAAAGATTCTGTGGAGTTACGTCACCGTCAATCAAGCATTCGGCGCGTTCGACCGCATTTTTTATCGCAAGCGGCTGTTCGTTTATTTCTTTTTGCATATAGTGCTCGTATCCGCCAAGAGAATTATCGCCCTGTGCGCTGTCACACGTTAAAATATCTTTTTGTATTTCACTGCCTGCAAAGTCCCGCACTTCAAAGCCGTGAGCGCACAGGCGTACAGTTTCACCCTCGTCAAGCCGTACGTATCTATCGGCACATCCCGAAAAAGCCGCAATATCGCTTGCGATATAGTTTCCGTCTTCTCCGATGCCTATCACAAGAGGACTTCCGTGTCTTACCCCGAAAATCTCTCCGCCTCTGTCAAAAAAGACGATCCCGAACGCATACGCGCCCACCATTTTCTGCGATGCGGAATATATCGCCGCGATCGGATCTTTTTCTTCGCTGTAACAAAGGTCTATCAGCTTTGCCGCTACTTCAGTGTCTGTCTCGGACTCAAAAAAATACCCTTTGTTCTGAAGAAAGATTTTGAGCTCTGCGTAATTTTCTATGATCCCGTTATGAACGAGGCTCAATTTATCTGTCGCGTGAGGATGAGCATTGACAAGCGATGGGGAACCGTGAGTTGCCCAGCGGGTATGACCTATCGCGCACTTAGAATCAGGCACGGGAGAGAGAATTTCTCTGAGGTTATCCACCCTTCCCTGCGTTTTCTCGGTAACTATCTTGCCAAAGTCATCAAAATAAGAAACACCGCAGGAGTCGTATCCTCTGTATTCAAGCCGAGAAAGCACGTCAAGTACCTTTTCTGCCGCATTTTTCCGTCCGGCAAATCCAATTATTCCGCACATTTTTTATTCTCCGTTATTCTCCGCCGCAAGACACTGCGACAGTGTTTTTTCAAGTTCGTTTGCGATACGCTCTGTCTCCTCAGAGTTCTCACCCTCTGCCATTATTCTGACGAGAGGCTCGGTGCCAGACACACGTACCACCACTCCGCCTCTGTCCCCGAGCTCGGACTTCGCCTTCTCTATCGCTGCTCTGACAGTATCGTCGGTGTAAAAATCCAGTTTGCCTTTTTCGCTCACCTTCACGTTACGCATTACCTGCGGATATTTTTTCATCACCGACGCAAGTTCGGACAGTTGTTTTCCCGTTCTTGCGGAAAGCGAAAAAAGCTGAGCCGCGGTCATCTGCCCGTCTCCTGTAGTGGAAAAGTCTCTGAAGATTATATGTCCCGACTGTTCACCGCCAAGATTGTATTCGCCGAGGAGCATCTCCTCAAGTACGAATCGGTCTCCAACCTTTGTAGAAATGAAAGACAGCCCGTTCTCCTCGCAGAATTTACTGAATCCGAAGTTGGTCATAACCGTTCCTACGACGGTATTTTTCAGGAGTTTACCGCGTTTTTTCATATCGAGAGCGCAGATAGCCATAATATCGTCCCCGTCTATTATCTCCCCGTTTTCATCGACGCAAATACATCTGTCCGCATCCCCGTCAAATGCTGCTCCGCCGTCAAAATCACCGTTTTTGACCACCTCGCGCAGATTGGTTATGTCGGTAGAGCCGCATCCTAAATTGATGTTTTTGCCATCGGGAGAAGCCGAGATCACCTCGACGTCAGCTCCGAGTTCGGAAAACAGCTCGCCTGCCGTCACAGAAGCGGAACCGTTAGCGCAATCAAGTGCTATCTTCAGTCCGTCAAGTGAGTGAAGCACCGAGTTTTTTATGCGTTCGCAATAATCCGATACCGCTTTTTCGGCATATTCTATCCGTCCGACCTCGTCAGACGGAGCTGATTTTATTCCACCGCCAAGCACTAAATCCTCTATCTGCTCCTCAAGCGCGTCGGGAATCTTATACCCGTCGCCGTTGAATATCTTTATTCCGTTGAACTCGGACGAGTTGTGAGATGCCGATATCATCACTCCCGCGTCGCACTTGTATTTGCTCACAAGATAGGCTACCGCGGGCGTAGGAACAACACCAAGCATTATAACGTCCGCGCCGCCGGAGCATATTCCCGCAGCGATAGCCGACGCGAGCATCTCTGACGATGCACGCGTATCCCAGCCTACGCAAAACACACGTCCTGCTCTACGCCGTCCGGCAAGAGAAAAAGCCGCCGCGCGGCCTATTGCCGTTGCAAGTTCGCACGTAAGAAAAGAGTTTGCAACGCCGCGTACTCCGTCAGTACCGAAAAGTCTGCCCATATGATCACCGCCTGTTTACAATATTTTCTTTGGACTTATATATCATTCCGTCGCCTATCACACCGCGCACGCAAGAAAGCGGGTACACGGTGCTTCCACGTCCTACCACGCTTCCGGGACAAAGCACCGCGCCGCATCCTATCTCGGCAAAATCACCTACAAGTGCACCGAATTTACGGCGATTTACCGAAACTCTTTCATCTCCGTCCTTTACGAATATCTCGCTTTTGTCGCTTTTCACGTTTGACGTAAGTGCTCCCGCGCCGAAATGAGCCCTATACCCGAGTATCGAATCCCCTACGTAATTGTAATGAGGCACCGCCGCGCCGTCAAAAAGAATACAGTTTTTAAGCTCGGTAGAATTTCCTACCACTGCGTCACGACCGATAAGTACCCCGCCGCGGATATACGCGCAGTGTCTTATCTCACTTCCCTCTCCGATTATCGCAGGACCTGTGATATGCGCGCTGTCCGCTATCACGGCGCTTTTTGATACCCATACGTCCTCTCCGATTTCTCTGTATTCTTCCGGCGAAAGCATCTCGCCGAGCTTTAATATCTCCCCGCAAAGCAAATCAAGTGCCTGCCACGGATATTCGTTTTTTGAGATAATACCCGCCGCCTGCGTCCTGGTAAGATCAAAAATCGCGAGAAAATCAGAATTTCTCATTTCAGTTCACCCCAAATACAGTATATCCGTTATTATGTTCTTTTGACATAAAAATATGCGCTGACCGGGATAAACCGCCCTGTCAGCGCATTTTTGACGTTATTTTCTTCCGTACAGGCTTATATCAAAACCGTACATATCGTGGCGGATTCTTACTATATCGTAGACGATGCATTTACCGAATCTTACGCATTTTCTACGCGATCCGATAAGCGCAAACCCTTCTTCCACCTGCAGTTTATCCGCCTCCCACGTGACCGCGTTCTCCGCGAATATCCTGTCCTGAGCCATTTCTATCTGTATGTAATACTTATCCTCAAGCAGATGATAAAGGGACATAAACTTTCCGTCCCATTTGTCTATATCCGGAACAAGCTCCGCGGGAATGTAGTTTTCAACTATTCCGAGCGGCATATCAGACGCGCCTATCAAGCGGTAAAGCTTCGCTATCTTGGTCTTTTCCGGAACGTCAAATATTCGCGCAAGCGGAACGTCTGCCTCTATATATTCGATGGACGATTCGATAACCGACACCTCGTATCTCTTTTTATGCAAGGTCTCGGTAAGAGAGGTGATATGATTTAAGTTCTGTGTGATCTCGTAGTTAAGAACAACCGTTCCTATACCGCGTTTTTTCATAACGAGTCCGTCTTCAGCAAGCATAGACACCGCACGGCGAACGGTTATACGGCTGACTCCGTAAATCTTCTCAAGCACAGGCTCTGCCGGCAAAAGCGAATTTATAGGATACTCTCCGCCGAGTATTTTATCTTTAAGCGAATTGTAAACGAAGGTATAGGTTGGAGTAAGCATCTTTTTTCCTCTCTTTCTTTTTAAGTTTATTCTATTCTGCCGCCACCGACAACGACGTCTCCATCGTAAAGCACGACAGCCTGTCCGCGGGTTATCGCTCGCACGGGGAAGTCAAACGTGACCGACAGGCGTCCGTCATCAAGGCACACCGCCGTTGCGGGCTCTTCCCTGTGGCTATATCTGACCTTTGCAGTCACCCTCATCGGCTCGCGTATCTCGTCAACAGATATAAGATTTACGTCGGTTGCGGTCAAACTGCTTGAGAACAAGTCTTCATTGTAACCGAGAATTACTTTATTGTCTTCCACATTCTTTTCAGTAACGTACATCGGACACGGAAGCGAAAGGCCGAGTCCCTTCCTCTGCCCGACGGTGTAATGTATTATCCCTTTGTGTCTGCCGAGGACGTTACCGTCGCGGTCAATAAAATCACCCTCGGGGAAATCTTTACCGAAATGTTTTTTTATAAAGCCGGCATAATCTCCGTCCGGAACGAAACATATATCCTGGCTGTCCTTTTTCTTTGCGTTTACAAAGCCCT
Source organism: uncultured Lachnospiraceae bacterium (assembly GCA_964525525.1). GTDB lineage: Bacteria > Bacillota > Clostridia > Oscillospirales > CAG-272 > RGIG2161. Next base: position 4,861 of record CAZGHD010000107.1, read on the forward strand.
CAGCCTCAGCAATAGCTCTTACCTCCGTTTTGGGCATCCCGCCGAGCGGAAATTTTACGTGTGAGAGCTGTTCGCGTGTCAGATTATAAAGTACGTAGCTTTGATCTTTCGTCTCGTCTGCGCCTTTTTTGAGCAGATAGCGACCGCGCGCTTCATCGTACTCTACCCGCGCGTAATGCCCGGTAACGATGCAGTCGCAATAAAGGTCTGACAGTTTTTCGTAAAGTGCGCCGAATTTTATATATCGGTTACAGTCAATACACGGATTTGGCGTATGACCTTTCTCGTAGCTTTCCGCAAAGCGGGTGATGACCGTATCTTCAAATCTATCGCTGAAGTCGTACAGATAGTGCTCCATACCGAGTGATTCAGCCACTTTTTTTGCGTCATCCGCGTCAGACGCAGAGCCGCAAGCGCCCTCGTCCACACATCCGTGAAGCTTGAGCGTAACACCTACCGCATCGTATCCGCATTGTTTCATAAGATATGCCGCAACCGAGCTGTCCACGCCGCCACTCATTGCGATCATTGCCTTTTTTGCCACGGGTATCACCGCCTTTCGTTATTATTTTACCATTATGCGAGAAGAATGTCAACAAATTCGGAAGATAAAAAAACGGCACTCCCAAAGGAGTGCCGTACAAAGCGAAATTATTTATATTTACGCTTTCTTGCAGCCTCAGACTTCTTCTTACGTTTTACGCTGGGCTTCTCGTAGTGTTCTCTCTTGCGAAGCTCGGTAAGGACACCGGATCTCGCGCACTGACGCTTAAAACGTCTGAGAGCACTGTCAAGAGTTTCATTCTCTTTGACCTTGATTTCTGCCATTCTGTATCCCTCCCTCCGCTAATACACGAATTACTCTAAATATTATAACTCAAGTTATCCTGATTGTCAAGATAAATTTTGTTATTATTTAAAAATTATTTTACAACTACGTTGATAATCTTTCCGGGAACGAAAATTTCCTTAACTACCTGCTTGCCGTCAATGAAAGGAGCTACTTTTTCATCAGCCTTTGCCGCGGAGATAGCATCGTCTTTGGTAACGTCGGCAGGAAGAACGATAGTGGATTTCAGCTTGCCGTTTACCTGAATAGCGTACTCAACGGTGTTAGAAACGGTAAGAGCTTCGTCGTAAGTAGGCCATGCGCTAAGAGAAAGCAGATCGCTATGACCGAGGATTTCCCATACTTCTTCAGCCAAGTGAGGTGCGAAAGGACAAAGAAGCGATACGAGTGTTGCAAGCTCGTCCTTGGTGATCTTACCTACTGCGAATATATCGTTTACGAGAGACATCATAGCCGCGATAGCGGTATTGAACTTCATGTTTTCGATGTCCTGCGATACCTTCTTGACAGTCTTGTGGAATGCTGATTCAAGCTCGGGAGTTACGCCCTCGCCCTCTGCTATATCGCAAAGGCTTGCCACTCTGTCAAGGAATCTCTTACATCCTCTCATACTGCTGTCGTTCCACGGAGTTGCGCTCTCATAGTCACCCATAAAGAGAACGTATACACGGAGAACGTCTGCACCGAATGCGTCAACAACGTCGTTAGGATCTACTACGTTGCCCTTGGATTTTGACATCTTATCTCCGTCAGGGCC
>CAZGHD010000107.1:6477-7547 GCA_964525525.1 uncultured Lachnospiraceae bacterium
TAGATCATATGACGGGTAACGTGCTCCATACCGCCGTTATACCAGTCAACGGGAAGCCAGTATTTGAGCTTTTCGGGATCCGCAAATCTCTCCTGATTGTGAGGATCGATATAACGGAGGAAATACCAGGAAGAACCGGCCCACTGAGGCATGGTATCGGTCTCACGCTTTGCCGCGCCGCCGCACTTGGGACACTTGCAGTTTACGAAATCATCAAGAGTTGCAAGCGGGCTCTCGCCGCCCTGACCGGGCTCAAAGTTCTCCATAGGAGGAAGACGGAGCGGAAGCTCCTCGTAAGGAACGCCGACTATTCCGCACTTTTCACAGTGAACGATCGGAATAGGCTCGCCCCAATAACGCTGACGGTTAAACGCCCAGTCCTTCATCTTATACTGAACGCCGCCCTCGCCGAGGCCTTTCTTCTCAAGCTCCTCTATCATTCTTGCGATAGAGTCTTTCTTATTGGTAAAGCCGTTGAGGAAATCGGAGTTTACCATCTCGCCGTCGCCTGTATAAGCTTCAGCTTCAATATCTCCGCCCTTAATAACTTCAATTATGTCAATACCGAATTTCTTTGCAAAATCCCAGTCGCGCTGGTCGTGAGCGGGAACCGCCATTATCGCACCGGTACCGTAGCCCATCATTACGTAGTCGGAGATATAAACGGGAATCTCCTTTCCGTTTACGGGATTTACCGCCTTGAAGCCGTCGATGCAAACGCCGGTCTTATCCTTTACAAGCTGGGTTCTTTCAAATTCAGACTTCTTCGCGCATTCAGCTCTGTAAGCCTCTATCTCGCCCATATTGGCGATCTTGTCGGCATACTTATCAATAATAGGATGCTCGGGAGCCATTACCATAAAGGTAACGCCGAAAAGAGTATCGGGACGGGTAGTATAAACCGTAAGTACCTCGTCGGTATCCTTGAGCGCGAACTTAACGAACGCGCCGGTGGATTTACCTATCCAGTTCTCCTGTTGCATCTTGATGTTAGGAAGATAATCAACGTCATCAAGACCGCAAAGGAGCTTATCTGCATATTCGGTAATTCTCAGATACCATACGTCCTT
>CAZGHD010000108.1:0-7528 GCA_964525525.1 uncultured Lachnospiraceae bacterium
GTTGAGGGTGCTACCGTTACCGCAAATGTCGTTAAAAACGGCAAGGGTAAGAAGATTCACGTTCTTAAGTATAAGCCTAAGAAGAACGAGAAGAAGAAGATCGGTCACAGACAGCCTTACACCAAGCTTCAGATAGAGAAAATTTCTCTTTGAGGCGTAAAGAAAGGTCAGATGACTAATGACTAAGGTCATTTTTTACCGAGCGGATGGGGTCTATTACGGATTTGAAGAGCAGGGTCATACCGGCTTTGCGGAATCGGGGAACGATATTCTCTGCGCTGCGCTGTCCGCAATGACTATGCTGATAATAAACACCATCGAGGTGGCTTATGCTACCAACGTTGAGTATTCTATCGATGACGAGACTACCGACATAAAAGTTATGGCGCATTCCATTCTTCCTGAATATAAGGGAGATGAGAATAAACGCTATGCCGTTTCCGGCCTTATCGAAGGTTATTATTATCAACTTAACGACATGCTTGAGGATTATTACGATTATCTTGATGTCGAAGTTAGCGACGAGTTCAAATGATCCCGTAAAAATTTGAAAAACGGAGGTATTTTAAAATGCTTAAGCTTAGCTTGCAATTTTTTGCTCATAAAAAGGGTGTTGGTTCTACTAAGAACGGACGTGATAGCGAGTCCAAACGTCTTGGCGTTAAGCGCGCAGACGGCCAGGCAGTTGTTGCCGGCAACATTCTCGTAAGACAGCGTGGTACCAAAATTCATCCCGGCAAGAACGTAGGCATCGGTTCCGATGATACTTTGTTTGCTTTGATCGATGGTAAGGTAAAGTTTGAATACATTTCTAAGGATAAGAAGTGTGTAAGCGTTTACGCTGACTAATTCGTTTCGATCTGAAAGGCTCTGCTTTTGCAGAGCCTTTTGGCTTTTTATATATTTATTTAAATTTATACTTGATAAAAAAATAAGTATGTGATAAAATTATATGGTACTGATTTTCTTGTGCTTCAAGGAGTTATTATGAAAAAGAAACTGCTTTTTATCGGTATAACAATGAACGCCGCAGGAACTGAAAAGTCGTTCCTCTCTTTCTCAAGCTGTATTGATTACGAGAAATACGACGTAGATCTCCTTCTTGCAAAAAAAGAAGGACTGTTTTTGGATCTCGTTCCCGAACAAGTTAATATTATTGAAATGCCGCAGCAATACGCCGATATGTTCACCCTTACGGGAAAAACGGCGAAAAAAGCTATATGGAATTGCTTTGTAAAAAAGAATCCGCTTATGCTTTTTGAGTTGTTTCCGTATTACCTTAAAATGGTATTTAATAAAAAGAAGAGATCGGATATCGCAATGAAGCTGTGGTGCCATCTTCTCAAATATTTTCCGAAGCTTGATGCCTCGGATTATGACGCAGTCGTTTCTTACTGGGGAGACAAGACCATGTTTTACATGGTAGATTGCGTCGAGGCAAAGAAAAAGATCACGTGGCTTCACTTTGATTACGCAAATCCGCGCAGAGACGACTCACTCTATCTCCGCTATTTTAAAGCTTGCGATAAAATAATTACCGTTTCCGATACCGTAAACCAAGCGCTGAAGAAAACGCTTCCTGCGATAGCGGACAAGTGTATGGTTATTGAGAATATCAATAACGCAAAGCTGATACGTGATCTTGCACTCAGAGGTGACGAGTTCCCGGACAGAAGCTTTCCCGGCAAGAGAATATTGTCGGTAGGACGTCTCGCACACCAAAAGGGTTACGATCTTATCGTTCCGGTACTGCGTAAATTGAGAGATGAAGGATACTACGTACGTTGGTATATAATCGGCGACGGGGAAGAGAGAGACGAGCTCATAAAGCAGATAATGGCGGCGGGCGTGCCAGATATGCTTTTCCTGCTCGGTACGACGGTCAATCCGTATTCTTATATGCGGGATGCTGATCTGTTCGTTATGCCGTCAAGACACGAAGGAAAGCCTATAACGGTTGAAGAAGCCAAAGTGCTTATGAAGCCTATGGTAATTACAAACTATCTTTCCGCGTCCGAACAGCTTGAAGGCGGAAAACTCGGCGTGATCTGCGAGATGACGTCTGAGTCAATCTACCTTGCTGTGAGAAAAATGCTTGACAATCCGGAGATCGGAGACGCATTTACCGAGGAACTTTCACGTCGTGACTTCGGAAATACGCAAGAAATTGAAAAAATTTACAACTTAATTGATTAAATTTTGAAAAAAGTATTGCAAATTTATATCGTTTGTGATAAAATATAATGTGTTGTGCGATGATATCGCACCTAATTATGAACAGTCCTCTGCGATTGCTCCGCACGAATGTTCTTTATAAGGAGGAGCCAAAATGGATCTTATTAAGGCTTTTACAAATGAGCAGCTCAAAGAGAGCGTACCGCAGTTCAACATCGGTGATACCGTTAAGGTACACAACAAGATCAAGGAAGGTTCTCGCGAGAGAATCCAGATCTTCGAAGGAACTGTAATCGCGCGCCACGGCGGCGGTGTTTCCGAGACCTTTACCGTTAGAAAGATTTCTTACGGTTGCGGTGTTGAGAAAACCTTCCCGATCCACTCACCCAACGTTGATAAGGTTGAGGTTGTACGTCACGGTAAAGTTCGCCGTGCTAAGCTCTACTATCTTCGCGGCAGAGTTGGTAAGAGTTCCAAAGTTAAGGAACAGACTCAGGCGTAAGTTAATGAAATCAGCCCCGTTTTTTACGGGGCTTTTTCATTATAAAATAATGAAAGGGTGATTTTAATGATAGGAGCTTCATTTTCGCTTGACGCACTGCGCGGTGAGGATGCCGCTTTCGGTGATTCTGAAATTTTTCTTAAAAAATTAAAGGAACATGGGGTTGAAAGTATAGAGATCCGTCCCGTGCCGATAGATTGTCCTGCCGATGAGGCGGCGCGTATAGTTAATAAGATATGGGATCTCGGGCTTAAAGTAACGCTTCACGCGGACGTAGATTCTCTTGAGAGTGCGGTAGATGACGTGTTTTTGCCACTCGAAAAGATATTCTCACAAAACCGTCAGGGCAGAATAGTTATAATAGTTCATCCGATAGTCGGGGATAATGCTGCGATGCTGGGCGTTCTTTCTGATTATATCTGCGACAATAATCTGCCTGCGGTGATAGCACTTGAGAACAACAGACTAATGCCCGACGGTTCTGTCGGTGACTGTACCGAGGTCGTTTTAGATGCGGTAACGCGTGCAAACAGAGATAACGTTGGGATTTGTTTCGATACAGGACATTATTATAACTACGTTATGCGTAACCGCGCAGAAACGCCGGAAATGCTTCCTGACAAGGAGTTTATGCGTCGGGTAATACATACTCATATCCACGCGTTAAGAGGCTATACGCCGCATTTTCCGATCGGAAAACACTCGCTCCCGCTTGAAAATTATTTGTCTGCACTTCCGGTAGATTTTGACGGAGTTTATAATCTCGAGATAGATCATTACCGCTTGGTACGGGACGGACTTGATCCTCTCGCAGAGCTGATAGAGTCGGTAAATTATCTTAAAGAGAGAATTTAAATCTAAAAAAACGCTTATGACGCATTCGCGCCGTAAGCGTTTTTTGACGTTATTGGGTTTCGGCTTTCAGTATTTTCAGATAAGCGTCGGACGATTCTCTTTTGATAAAAACGGCTACGTAATTATCGGACGTGTTTTCATTTGCTGAAAGCGTGAATTTCATGCGATATGTATTTTCGGTCTCCTCACAGCTTATGACGTTTACTGTCACCGAGTTTTCCATAGGTTGGGCTTGCGTGACGTACATATCTACTTTGGGCAGGTAACGGAAAAGCTTTCCGTCTTCATGCGTGATATTGTGGCCCGTGCCAAAGTGCTTTTGTAGAATAGCGTCGTAGTCGTCCGCGGGAATCACGGTAGTAGCGTAAAGTGAAGGATATTCTTTTTCGATTTGAGACAAAAGCGCGGGATTACTGTTATATTTTGAGTATCTCTGTACCAAAAGAAAGCTGAGTATCTCGTCGGTATAGAGCTTCATGACCTTTTTGCCGTCGGAAAATTCGGTCAACTGAATTGAATCAAGGGTAATAATATTTATTGTTTCGGTAAGTGCCGTTACCGTTTCGTCTTTTGTATCAAGCGCGGCAATCGCTTCTTCTCCTGCATAATCGTGTGAATCTATTCCGACGTAAAGAAGTGCGGAATTTATAATCTCGCAGGAAGAAAGCAGAATCAAGCATACAAAGATAAAGAGCAAAAACGGTAAACGTATAATCAAACGTTTCATTGTATCGTATCATCCTTATTAATTATGATACAATTATACTCCACGGTATATAGTAATTCAATAATAAAATACCGCTAATATGTAATAATTTTGTTAATTACATATTTTACTTGAAAAAGCGCGCGATTTGTTATAAAATATAGAATAGTGTTATTATCAAAGGACGGTATCAAGTATGAACGAATATCAGGTGTTACTTAAAGAATGGCTTGACGCGCTTATAAATCTTCAAATAAGCGGCACGAATAACTCACGTCTTGACGGTGCTTTGCTTTGTCCAGCCTGCTGTACCATACACGGACGCTGCGGAGACGCTATATATCCGCTCGTTTATATGTACTCTTTAACGGGAGACAAGAAATATCTCGACAGCGCGGACGCTTTGTTTGAGTGGACGGAAGCTAATATGATAGTTGCGGGCGGCGGATATAACAACGGCGTTAAAAGCAGTTGGACGGGCATTACCGTTTTTGCGGCTATCGGGCTCGGTAAGACCTTGCTTGAACACCAAAACGACATTGGTGAAGTTAGGTACGAAAAATGGCTTACCACCTTCCTGCGTCTTGCTAACTTCCTTGACGAATATTTCAAGGTTTCTATGCCTAATATAAATTACGCTATCAGTTATACGGCTGAGCTTGCTATCGCTTATAAGCTCACGGGAGAAGAAAGATATAAGAAGGACGCAAGATACTGGTACGAATTCTCTCGCGCGAAATTCACTCCTGACGGACTTATATACGGAGAGGGAACTCCTATGGAGCTGGTTACCGAGAGAGGATGCCGCAGTATCGACCTCGGTTATAACGTGGAGGAATCTATTCCTAACCTTGTTCTTTATGCTAAACTTCTCGGTGATGAGGAAGCTATCTCAGAGCTTGTTCCGATACTTAAATCGCATCTTGAATTTATGCTTCCCGACGGCGGCTGGGATAACAGCTACGGCAGCCGTTTTGCTAAATGGTCGTATTGGGGAAGCAGAACCGCTGACGGATGCCAGACGGCGTACGTACTTTTGGCTGACAGGTATCCCGAGTTTGGCGAAGCCGCACACAGAAGCTACGAGCTTTATCGCTGCTGTACGATTAATGGACTTCTTGCAGGCGGACCTATGTACGAAGATGCAGGAGAGCCCCCGTGCTCTCACCACACTTTCTGCCACGCGAAAGCTATGGCTGTGATGGCAAAATCGGGATACGAACACAAAGAAAAGACTGCGCTTCCGCGTGAGAGCGCAAACGGAATAAAGCGTTATCCCTCGCTTGACGTTATTTTGGCGGCGAGAGGTGATTGGCGTGCAACAGTTTCCGGGTACGATTTTAAGCAGTATGAAAACGTATATCCCACCGGCGGAGCACTGACTATGCTGTGGAACAACAAATGCGGTCCGCTTGCGGCGGCATCTATGACCGAGTATAAAATGCTTGAATCAGGAAATATGCAGCAGCCCAAAGAGCCCGTGCGCTGTTCTACTATACGTATTGAAGCAAAAGACGGCGGTGTATTTTACCGCAGTATAAACGATACCAAGGCGTCTATCGTATCAACTGATGAAAACGGCGTTATCACCGTAAAGGCAGAGGGCGTGCTCAAAAATGCTACCGAGGAATCAATGCCCGGCGGTGATTACACTGTCAGCTATGTATTTACCGAAAATGATATGAAAATCATTGCTCGATGCGGTGTGGATGCTACGCTTGTGCTTCCTATCGTTTCGTCAAGAAAAGAAGCTGTTACTCTTGAGTATAATAACTGTACTATCACCGGTAATGTTACCAAAACGGTTTCGGTAGACGGCGGACAGCTTATGTGCGAAGCAAAAGAGGGTGAGCGTCAGTTCAATCCCGTTGGCGGTCTTAACTATCTTCCGCTTGAAGTTAAACTCCGCGCGGGCGAAGGATGTACCGTTACCATTGCAGTAGAGTAAATTTGGAGAACGAAATGAAATTTTTTGGAATACAGAAGCTCACTCTGCTTGACTACCCCGGAAAGGTAGCCTGCACCGTGTTTACGGGGGGGTGTAATTTCAGGTGTCCGTTTTGTCATAACGCATCTCTTGTTCTTCGCCCGGGTGAATGTAAAGAGATAAGTGATGCGGAAGTTATTTCTTTGCTTAAAAAGAGACAGGGCGTCCTTGACGGAATCTGCATTACCGGCGGCGAGCCTCTTATGCAGAATGAGCTTGAAGAATTCATAAAACAGGCAAAAGAGCTCGGATATTTTGTAAAACTGGACACCAACGGCTCATATCCCGACCGACTGGAAAAAATACTGGCGGGCGGCGCGGTTGACTACGTCGCGATGGATATAAAAAACTCAAAGGAAAAATATGCCGAAACTGTCGGTATAGATGGTTTCGATATTGCTCCGATCGAAAACAGCGTACGCATTCTTATGAACAGCGGCGTTGATTACGAATTCAGGACCACGCTCGTCAGAGAGTATCACACAGAAGAGGATATTCGTCTGATCGGAGAATGGATAGCAGGCGCCCGCGCATACTATCTTCAAAACTACAAAGACTCCGGCGATATAATCAAAGGAGGGCTCTCCGGCTTTGAAAGGGAAGAACTTGAGTCTTTCTGCCGAGCGGCAAAAGAATACGTTAGTACGTCAGAATTGCGCGAAATTTAACAATATATAGTGTTAAAAATTCAAAAAATATCTATATCTTGTGTTTTTTCTATTGACAACCACCACAATATATGGTATAATCTCCTCACTGACCCATCCAAACCAAACAGTATACACTAAGTTTATATAAAAGAAAAGGAGAGTACCGTATGTACAAGGTAATCAAACGTGACGGTAAAGTAGTTGACTTTGACCTGTCCAAAATCAGCGTGGCCATCACCAAGGCTTTTGAAGCGCAGAATAAGCAGTACAATCCCGATATAATCGATCTTCTTGCTCTCAAAGTTACTTCCGATTATGAAAAGAAAATAAAGAACGACACTGTAACTGTCGAAGATATTCAGGACAGTGTTGAGTCGGTTCTTATCAGTGCAGACTATGCGGACGTTGCTAAGTGCTATATTCTTTACAGAAAACAGCGCGAGCGTATCCGTAATATGAATTCGACCATCCTTGACTACAAGGAAACCGTCGATAAGTACGTAAAGGCAACCGACTGGAGAGTTAAAGAAAACTCTACCGTAACCTATTCTGTCGGCGGTCTTATCCTCAGTAACTCGGGTGCTATAACCGCAAACTACTGGCTGTCTGAGATCTATGATGAAGAAATCGCAAAGGCTCACTCTAACTGCGAT
>CAZGHD010000109.1:0-7510 GCA_964525525.1 uncultured Lachnospiraceae bacterium
TCGGCAGAAGCGAGACCATGACCATCAAGGACGGCGTTCTTGACGGCGGTGAGTTTGCTCACATCTATTTCATCGACTGGGATCACGTACGCGCACGCCGCCGTCAGCTCAACGTAACCGTTATGGGCACTACCGAGGACGTAGGTGACAGAAAGTGGAACAACGGTGAGGTTATCAACACCCTCCGCAAGTACACCGACGAGGAAAAGGCATTTGACGTGCATTACACCCTCCAGCAGGAAAGATAAGACAGCAGATACAAATATATTGAAAGGCTGCGGTGTCCGAAGAATTATGGTTTCGGTTAACCGCATTACAGCAACATGAAAAGAAAGATTCGCACTCCCTATTTTGAAATAGGAACAAAGAATTATATCTACGGCGACAAGGTTCTTGAATACGCTCTTGCCGCAGACGCGGCTGCGGAGAAATACGATATTGACGTTCTGTTTATCACTCCCGCGGTTGAAATCCGCCGTGTAGTTGAAAATACTAAGCACCTTATCGTTTTGGCTCCATATATGGACACTCTCCGTCCCGGACGCGGAATGGCTGATATTCTTCCCGAGGCACTCAAAGCGGCAGGTGCGGAAGGCGTTGTAGTAAATCATTGCGAGAAGCCGATGTCGGTTCCTCAGATCAAAGCTACTATTGACCGCGCAAGAGAGCTTGATATGCTCGTTTTCGCTTGTGCTGATACTATCGCAGAAGCTAAAGCTATAGCACAGCTCCACCCTGATATTCTGAATCCCGAGCCCTCCGAGCTTATCGGCGGAACGGGCAACGGAGTCAGTGATATGAGTTTCGTTTTGGAGTCCATCCGTGAGATCAAGTCCATTTACCCGGATATTCTGGTAGAGCAGGCCGCAGGTATTACTAACGGCCAGCAGGTCTATGACTTTATTATGGCGGGCTCCGAGGCGGCAGGTGCTGCTTCCGGCATTATGAACGCGGCAGACCCTATTGCCATGATCGACGAAATGATCGCGGCTACCCGTCGCGCGGCAGACGACCTGAAAAAGAAGAAAGGGGTACAGTGATGATTTACAAGGAAAAATTCGAAGTACAGTCAAATGACAAGATCTGTACTTTCCATAACGTAACCGCCGAGGCGAAAGAGGCTCTTAAAAAATCCGGCATAAAAGACGGTATCCTCGTGGTATATTCTCACCACACTACCTGCGGTGTTATAACTCAGGAATGTGCGTTTGATATGTCGATGACCGGTCTTGAGACTCTTCAGCAGGATCTTATCGAGGCGTTTGAGGTGTTCCTTCCTCAGCAGCGCAAAGAGGGTATGTATCTTCATCCCGGACCTAAGGCGCTCAAGTTTGCAGAAGAACACGACGAGGATGCGAGAGGCTGTCATAATACCGACGCACACCGTCGTTCCTCTATTATAGGCAGACGCGCGACCATCGTTATTGACGATGGCGAGCTCGATCTCGGTGAGTTTGGATTTATCTACTTCATCGACTTTGATACAACCCGCGCACGTCAGCGTACCGTTCAGATAATGATAATCGGTGAATAATAGGAATTTGCAAAATTTGTTTATACCAAATTATATAACTGATAAAAGGAGCGAAATTATGAAAATAGGATTACTCCCTCTTTACGTTAAACTTTATGATGATGTTTCTCCCGATGCACGCCCGAGACTTGAGGCGTTTTATGAAACAATAGCGACTGAATTCGAAGCGCGCGGTGTTGAAGTCGTTCGCTCTGAATTCTGCAGACTTAAGCCTGAATTCAAAGCGGCTGTAAATTTCTTTGAGAATGCTGGGGTTGATGCCGTTGTAACCCTCCATATGGCATATTCTCCTTCTCTTGAAAGCATTGATGCTCTTTGCGATACCAAGCTTCCTATCATAGTTCTCGATACTACCGAAACGCTCGAGTTTACAAATGAACAGAGTAATGATGAGGTAATGTACAACCATGGTATCCATGGCGTTATGGATATGTGCAGTATGCTCACTCAAAGAGGAGTCAGCTATACTATCGCCGCAGGTCATTGGCAGGAGTCTGACGTGATTGACCGCGTTTGCGGATATGCCCGCGCTGCTTGTGCCGCAAATGCTGTTAAGAATGCAAAGGTCGGTCTTATCGGCGAATCCTTTGCAGGTATGGGAGATTTCCGTGTAAGCTATGGCGAGCTTGCTGACCGTTTCGGCATCAAGGTTAATCAGCCTTCTGCCGCAGAGCTTCGTGCATTCTACGACAGCGTTACCGCAGAAGAGATCGAGGCTGAAAAGGCTGTCAACCGTGAATCCTACGATTTGGCTGATAACATAGTAGAAAAAGAATATAACGAGGCTATTCGTTCCTGCCTTGCGGTTCGTAAGTTTATCGCGGCAAACGGACTTACAGCGTTCTCCGCTAACTTCCTTAAAATCGGTCCTAACGATACGGGTATAACCTCTATGCCATTTATAGAGGCGTGCAAATCTATGCAGAACGGCATCGGTTACGCCGGCGAGGGCGACGTTATGACTGCGGCTTTCGCGGGTGCGCTTCTTAACGGTTATAAGGATACCACTTTCGTTGAGATCTTCTGCCCCGACTGGAAAAACGACATACTTTTCCTCAGCCACATGGGTGAAGTAAACTACGGTATTGCTGATTGCAAGCCTACTATCAGCCGCGCAGGCAAAAAGTGGGCGGCAGAGGACGAGTATCCTTACGTAGGATACACCAGAATGAAGGGCGGTAAAGGTGTTTACGTTAACATCAGCCGTGCAGAGGACGACTACCGTCTGTTCATAGCTCCTGCCGAAATGCTTTCCTATGACAGTGATAATATCCCCGGTGCTATGAGAGGATGGATGAAGCCCGACGGTTACACTACCGCAGAATTTCTTGAGGAGCACAGCAAGTGGGGTGCAACTCACCACAGTATATTCGTTTACGGCGCAACCGCTGAAGAACTTGAATTCTTCGCAAATCTCCTTCAGATAGAAGCAGTAATTCTTTAATTAATACAGATAAAGAGAAAATTATTATGGCTGAAAAATTTATTATCGGTCTGGATATAGGTACGTCCTCTGTCAAGGGAATAATGGTTTCCACCGATGGAAGCGAGCGTTATACCGGCAGGGTTCCGTTTACATACACTACTCGCCCGGACGGAAGCGTTGAGATCCCTGCGGATGCGTATCTTAATTCCTGTTACGCTCTCCTGCGTGAATTTGGTGAAAAACTCCCCAAAGGAGCAGAAATCGTCGGTATTTCTGCTGCATCTGCGAGTGGAAATCTGCTTCTCCTTGATCGGGAAGGAAACCCTGCAGGTCCGATATTCAACTGGCAGGATCATCGAGTAAACGACGAAGTTTCCCGCGTGTTCGGAGACTTTGACACAGATGCTTATTACCGTTCAACAGGTTGGGGATTTGACTTAAAGACCTTCCCGCTTGCTATCCTTTGCTGGTACAAGTGCCACTATCCGGAGGTTCTTGCCGATTGCTCAAAAGTTTGTATGAGCACGGAATATCTTTACTATAAGCTGACAGGGAAGTGGGGAATCGGTACATCAGCAGGTACTCCTTTCTATCTGATAGATCAGGTTACGGGAGATTATCACACCGAGATCCTCGACAAATTAGGTGTTCCTATTGAAAAACTGCCTCCCGTTATGAAAACGGGAAGCGTTCTCGGCGAGATTACCGAAGAAGCGGCGGCAGAATGCGGTATTCCTGCGGGAATCCCCGTTATTATCGGTACTTTCGACCATCCCAGCGCCGCAAGAGGTGTCGGCGTTTGTAAGGAAGGACAGCTTCTCCTTTCCTGCGGAACCTCTTGGGTCGGATTTTATCCGATACAGGAGCGCGAAAAGGCGGTTTCGGCAAAAATGCTTGTCGATCCGTTCCTGTCCGAAAACGGCGGCCCTTGGGGTGCGATGGTATCCCTTGCGTCTCTTTCGGGACAGATCGAATCTTTTACCAAGCAATACGTTGATAACAGTGATTTCTGGTACCGCGAGCTTGTAGAGCAGTCTGCAAAGAGCGTGTCCGGTGCTAACGGACTTTCTATCGATCTGCTCGCAGAACCCGACGATGCGGAGATACGCAAATATGAAAAACAGCATATAGCGCGAGCTATTATGGAAAACACGGTGAATATGTTGGCGGAAAAGATCGCTAATATATCCAAGTCCGGAATAGCTTGCGACGAAGCTGTAATGGTTGGAGGACCGTCAGAATCGCCTTTATGGGCGGAATTGATCGCAGAGAAGACCGGACTGCGCGTGCGGGTTATGCACGGCGCGTACGCAGGTGCTGTCGGCGCCGCAGTTCTTGCCGGAGCTTCTTTGGGTCTGTATGCCGATCAGAAAAGTGCTTGCGATGCCCTTAGGGATCGCTGATAATATGAGGTGAAATATGTATAATCTTACAGTTAATGATTATGATAGACAGGTGTATGAAAAAGAGCTCAAAAACTTTCTTCCCGAAACGTTTATTGATCTCCATACACACGTTTCAAGAAACGATTTTACTCCGCAGGGTTCTTCTAACGGCGGAGCTCAGTGGACGAAATTGGTAGCTGACGAGCTTACGCCGGAACAGCTGATTGATTCTTACAAGCAGCTTTTTCCGGAAAACAAGGTCATTCCGCTTATGTTCGGCCTTTGCGGTTGCGTCGTCAAGGAGTGTAACGATTACGTATACGAAGCTACAAAGAAATACGGCTACCCGATGCTTACGCGTACCGATTATATGATGACCGCGGAAGAACTGGAAGAAGAGGTTCGCCGTACACATTCTTTGGGACTTAAACCGTATCTTACTAATTGTCCTCCCTATATTCCGATAAACGAAATTCGTATTTTCGACTTCCTGCCGTACGAGCATCTTGAAGCCGCAAACCGTAACGGATGGATAATTATGCTCCATATTGCACGTTCCGCAAGACTTCGCGATGCGCTGAACGTTGCACAGCTTATGGAGATCGAAAAGCGTTTCCCGAACGTGAAGCTCGTTGTAGCTCATATCGGACGTGCTTACTCACGTCAGGATATTGGAGATGCGTTTGAGATCCTCAAAAACACCAAAAACATGATGTTCGATTTTACCGCAAACGTATGTGACGATGCAATAGCTGAGTGTATCAAGGCGGTAGGTACCGAGAGACTTATGTTCGGTTCAGATCTTCCGATTGCCGCTATGCGTATGTACCGCGTAACCGACGAGACCGGATGGTATAAAAACGTCGTTCCGCGCGGACTTTACGGTGACGTTTCGGATGATGCTCATATGATGGAAAGCGACGAGACCGACATAACTCTTATGATCTACGAGCAGCTCCGTGCACTCAAGCGTGTTGCGTCTCAGCTTCATTTGACCGATACTCAGATAGAGAACATTATGTATACCAACGCAAAAAAACTGCTTGAAAGCACCGAAAAAGATCTTTACGGCTGCAAATAATTAGGTGAATCAAAATAAAATTCCGAGTTGTCATGTTAGATAACTCGGAATTTTTCTTGTATAATTTGCTTTTTGGCGGTATAAACTTTTACTGGATTTAATAAAATTGTTGACAACTCAACAAGTTCGTGCTATAATATTCTAACCCGTTTCGTTAACGAGTTGTCAAAATAAACCCTTATGCTTTTGAGGTAAAGAATGAAAAGAACACAAAAAATTATGTTGGCGGTCAATCTGTTTATTATTGCCACCATATTCGTGCTGAATTATTTTTATCAAAGTAACGGATTTGATTTCACACTAAAATGCATCTGCAGCGGATCGTTTGCGCTACTCGGCTTGATAAATCTCGGTTACGCGTTGAAAACTAAACAAAGAAATATGAAATTCTTCATCGGAATGTCGGCAGGGCTTGTACTCGCGTTTCTCGGCGACTATCTGATAGGCTATGATTTTATTATCGGCGCGGCAACGTTTGCTCTTGGTCACGTTTGCTTTGTCGTGGCATATTGCTTGATGCAAAAACTGAAAACGCTTGATTTTATAATCAGCGGAGTTCTGTTTTTAGGCGCGGCGACATTCCTCCTGTTTTCTCCTCTCCTCACCTTTGATCAGCCGATTTTCCGTGTAGTGTGTATCGTCTATGCGCTGATTATTTCCTTTATGCTCGGAAAGGCAGTGGGAAACTTTATTCGCGAAAAAAACTCGGTCACAGGTACGATTGCCGTGGCGAGCGGATTGTTCTTTTTCTCTGACTTGATGCTGGTATTTGATTGGTTTATCGGCCGCTGGAGCTGGACGGATAATGCGTGTATGGGAACTTATTATCCGGCTCTGTGCCTTTTGGCGTTTTCTATGTTCCTTTATGCAAAAGCAGATAAAAATAATTAGTTTATAAAATATCCCTCATGCTTTTTTATAAGCGTGAGGGATATTTATATGACATGTTTATCTTCATATTTAAATAATAAAATTATACTTTATATCTTGCTTTTTTGAGAAAAAATATTGACAAATAAAAAATAATGTGGTAAAATACATAAATGTGCAGACTGAGATCAGTCTGCCTCCTTGCTGTCGGTAAATCTTTTCATGCCGACGGTCTTACGTCCATAGGGAGGTGTAAACAGAATGGAAAAAATCAGAAGCTCCTATGAAACACTGTTCATCGTTGACAGTGACCTCGGTGAGGAAGCTACCCGTGCTCTGATCGAGAAATTTACTTCTCTTATCGCTGCTAACGGCGAGATCGAGAAGATCGACGAGTGGGGCAAGCGTAGACTTGCTTATCCGATCAACGACAAAATGGAGGGTTACTACGTACTCGTTACCTTCAAGGCTGAAGGTGAGTTCCCGGCTGAGCTTGAGCGTATCTACGGTATTACCGAAGGTCTTATGCGCGCTATAGTAATCAAGCTTGACGAGAAGGCTATCGCAGCTGCGGCAAAGGCAGCAGCAGTAGTTAACGAGACTCCTGTTGTTGAAGCGGCTCCTGTTGCTACCGAAGAGGCAGCACAGACCACCGAAGAGTAATGCTTGAAAGAAGGGGAGAATAGTAATGTCAAGTCTTAATCTTAACAAAGTAATTCTTGTCGGTCGCCTGACCGCAGACCCCGAACTTAAGCAGACACAGAGCGGAACCGCAGTCGTAAGCTTTACGGTTGCAGTAAACCGCAACTACACTTCAAGATCGGCAGATTCAAACCAGCCCACCGCAGACTTCATAAGCGTAGTTGCTTGGCGTCAGCAGGCTGAGTTCGTTTGCAGATACTTTAAAAAGGGAAGTTCGATATGCGTTATCGGATCTATCCAGACAAGAACCTGGACCGATCAGAACAACGCAAAACGTTACGTTACCGAAGTTGTGGTTGACGAAGTTCGCTTTGTTGACAGTAAGTCGGACGGTACCGCATCAAGCTACAATGCTCCCGCGGCGCAGTATGCTCCCGAGAGTTACGGTGCCCCCGCATTTTCTAACACGGACGCAGCGGCTCCTAAATTTGAGGAGATCACCGGCGACGATGATCTTCCGTTTTAAGGCACTGTCCGTAAAACAAAAATTTGCATAGGAGGATAATCAAAAA
>CAZGHD010000110.1:0-7446 GCA_964525525.1 uncultured Lachnospiraceae bacterium
AACATATTCTGTTTTTAGCGATGACGGTAATGAAAGTGTGCGGAGCGGTGCTTGCATCGCTGATGTTCGTGCTTCTCTTAAAACGGACAAGACCTGAATTTTCTGCCCTCGTGTCCGGCGTGAGCGGAATACTGATAATCGGAATAGCAGTGGCGGCGGTAGTACCCGTGATGGAATATCTGCGGGATATATCATCGCAGAGCGGATTTTCCGAATATACGGAAATCGTTTTTAAGGCGGTTGGAATAGGTGCTGTGACCGAAATAAGTGCCGCGATATGCAACGATGCGGGAGAGAGTGCACTTGCCTCACAGATAGGATTTTTCGGGCGTGCGGAGATACTTCTGCTTTCTTTGCCGCTTCTTAAGAACGTGATAGATATGGCGTCGCAAATCGTAAAATAACAGTAAAGATAAAAAGAACGGAATTTGATATGAAAACTATTTTCGCCGCGTTTACACTGTTTTTATCGCTTATTATTTTTCCGCTTTACGTTCACGCGCAGGAAGTAAGCGATCCGATAGACGATTTTTCTTTTTCCCAAATAAAGGACCTGGTTCCAAAAGAAGTTGCGGACGAGCTGCCGCAAGAAATATTCTCACATAGCGGAACGGACGCAGTAAAGTCGGTTGGTGAGGCGTTTGACGTAAAAACAGTTTTTTCTTATATTGCCAACTCGCTTTTAGCATCCGTTCCGAGTGCCGTATCGCAATTTGCGGTATTGCTCGGGGTACTTATTTTGTCAAGCACGTTCGGAGTGCTTAGCGAATCACTGAAAAGTACGTACGTATCGCAGGCGGTGAAGTTCGCGATAGCTATCTCACTTGTAATTAGTCTTTTTTCGTGGCAAAAACAATCGTTTGAGATGGCAGTAGGATACCTTAAAGGACTCACGTCGCTTATGAACGGACTTTTACCCGTTATGGGAGCGGTATACGCGCTCGGTGGGAATATATCAAGCGCGGTAGTTCAAAGCGGATTTACGATGCTTATGCTTGCGGTGTGTGAAAACGCGGTGATCTACGTTTTTATGCCGATACTCAAAGTGTGCTTCAGCTTTGCGCTCGTAACCGCTATAAGCGGCGGAAAGCCCGATATGAGCGGGGTGTCGAAAACGGTAAAAGGACTTTATACTGCGGGAATATCGTTTCTGATGCTTATAATTTTGGTGATGCTCACTGCGCGGAATATGATTGCTTCCGGTAGTGACGGACTTGCGGCGCAGACTGTAAAGTTCGCGCTCGGAAATTTCATTCCGATAATAGGCGGCGCGCTCGGAGATTCTCTCGGTGCGGTCACGTCAGGGCTTACGCTTATCAAAAACGGCACCGGGGCGTTTGGTGTTTTGCTGATATTGTTTATGACCCTGCCCACCGTAATATCTCTTATGGTGAATAACGTTGCTTTGACGCTGCTGTCGCTGATTTCGGGTGTGCTCGGGTGCGAGTTTGAGAAAAAGCTGTTTGACGAAGCTAAGGAGCTGTCCGGCTTTGCTATGGCACTTTGTGGAATCTGCGCGCTGACTTTTATTTTATCTATCGCAGTATTTGTCAGCGCAAACGTTGCGATAAAATCGGCAGGTGTTTGAAATGGCAGGTGTTTTCGAATATATTTATTCGGTTGCCGTCGTTTGTGCGGTAGGTGGCGCGGCGTGTGCGTTTCTGCCGTTCGGAAGCGAAAAAACCGAGAAATTCGTCAGATACGTTTTATCACTCGCCGTGCTTTTACTGTTGATTTCTCCGCTTCTGAATTTTTTCGGATCGAGCGATTTTTTGAACGGAGATGAAATCAAAAAAGTTACCGAGAGTCTTATCAGTGATTATGAATCAAAGTCGTCGGATACGAGAAATTTTATCATTTCCGACGGAATTCAAAACGTAGAAAAAAGGATAGGTGCGGCGGTGGCGCGGCGATATTCTGTATCTGCAGAAGATATAGAAGTAGCTGCAGAAATATACGACGACGGTGAAACGGTACATATCACTAATATCAAAATACTCTTGGGCGTAGGTGCTTTTTCGCTTGACACAATGTCGGTGAGCGAATACGTTTCCGAGCTTTGTGGATGCGACTGCGATGTGAGTTTCAAATAGAAAGGGGTTGTTTTATGGACGAGCGGGAGAAAGAAAAAAAGCTCTATAATCAAAAGCACGTGTGGATAATCGTGCTGATTGGAATTGTAGGAATAATTCTTATAGTATTCGGCAACGGCGGCTTTTCGGAGGAGGAAAAAAGTACTGCTGTACAGGAGACGGACAGCGAGATACTCGGCTACACGGAAATCCTTGAAAACAAGGTGAGAGGAATAGTACGGGAAATATGCGGTTCCGAGGCGGCGGTTTTGATCACTCTTGAGTGTTCAAACGAGTCGGTGTATGCCGATAACTCAAAGGAGAATGAATCGCTGTCGTCGGGTGATACCGTTTCCCGCTCGTATGAGAGGGAATACCTTATCATATCCGGGGAAGGTGGAGAGGAGGGGTTGCTTTTGCGCGAGATATATCCAAAGACCAGAGGAATAGCGGTGGTTTGCGACGGCGGGAACGAGCCGTCCCGTCAGCTTGAGATAATAAAACTGCTGTCGGTAGCGTTTGGAGTTTCAGCATCAAAGGTATACGTTACGGGGGGAGGATAATTTTATTATTTTGTTATAAAGCCGACCGCTCGGACATATACATTAAACAACTGTAATACAAGCACAAGAAAGGAGCAGTGAAAGCTGTGAAATTTGAAAAACAGATTAACTTTGTAAAAGACTTTGCAAAAAAAGTGGGAAGACGCAACTGGATAATAATCGGATCGGTGTTGCTTATAGGAATTGCCGTGTATCTTAATTTTATTCTCTACGGCGGACAAAGCGAGCCTGCGGCAGACCTTGATCTTACCGATACTCCTATCGCGGTTGAGAAAGATCAGAGCGAAGAAGATTACTTCGCTATGACACAGATAAGCCGCCAGCGTGCGAGAGACGAGGCAATAGACGTGCTTCAAACTGTGGTTGACAGCGAGGACGCGCTTGCCGAGGCTAAGGATGCGGCACTTGCGGAAATATCCGCCATTGCGCTTGAGATTGAGAGCGAGGCGAATATCGAAATGCTGGTGAAATCCAAAGGATTTGAAGATTGCGTGGCGGTAATAAGCGGAGACGCGGCAAGCATAGTCGTCAAGACAGATGCACTTTTACCCAACGAAGTGGCGCAGATAACCGAGATAGTTTACGAGCAGGCAGGAATACTTCCTACAAATCTCAACATAATACAGAAAGCGGCAGAGTGAAAAACAATGGGGATCGGATCACATTGAGTGATCCGGTCCTTTTGACATATTTTTTGCGGCGGCATAAAATGAAATAGATAAATAAATTCAGCATGGGGGTAATGACAATGCCTGAAAAGTCGAAAAACGAAAATAAATATTTTGCCGCGGCTAACAGTGGAGACGGCTTTAGAAGCTATTATAAATATATATTTGATTCAAATGAATTGGATAGTTTGATAATCGTAAAAGGGGGCAGCGGGACAGGGAAAAGCAGCTTTTTACGGAAGCTTGCATCTCGCGGGGAGGAACAGAAATATTCGGCGGAATATTTTTATTGTTCGTCCGATCCTACCTCCCTTGACGGAGTGATACTGAAAAATCAAAACGGCAGGCGTATAGCCGCGCTTGACGGAACGGCACCGCATCTTAGAGATACCGAGCTTCCAGGCTGTTGCGACTTTATACATAACACGGGGGCGTACTGGAACCCCGAAATTTTACGTTCAAAACGTGCGGAGATCACAGAGCTTATCAGACAAAAGCAGTTAGCTTTTTCTCGGGCGTATGAGTATCTTTCGGCGGCGGCAAAGCTGAACTCGGTAGGGGACAGCATATCAGCAAATCACATAAATACGGAAAAAATGAGCGCGGCAATAAAGCGCATCTTAAACCGGGCGAAAAACGGAAACGGCGGAGTGGAATACCGTTTGCTTGACTCGTTTGGAATGAACGGATACGTGAAATTCGACACCTTTGCCAAAGAGACAGACACGGTTTACAGGGTAATCGGTCAAGGCGCGAGAAAATTTATTTCGGGCGTAAAGCAAGAGGCGGCGACCAAAAATCTAAAGGCTGTACTTTCACCGTATCATCTTGATACGAATGAATTGTCGGGTATATTGCTTCCAGAAATATCAACGGCGTTTATATATGAGGATCGCGGATATTCAGCGTCAGATAACGAGCATACGATAAATATGGAACGGTTTGTTCGAGGAATATCTAAAGAACAGAACGCAGAATACCGCCGCGCGTCCCGTCTGAAAAATGAATCTCTTGCTTTAGCCGAACACGAGTTTGAAAAAATAAAAAGCTTGCACTTTAAACTTGAAAACATATATTCGTCCACAATGGATTTCGACAGAAAAACGAAGGCTGAAAATGAACTTATTTCAAAAACTTTGAATTAAACAAAAGCGAGCGCATCCGACGATGCGCTCGCTTTTTACTATTTTCCTTCGTATGCAACTATTGTGCTGAGGTCATAGTCCTTGAGCTTGGCTCTGCCGTTTAAGCCTTTTAACTCAAGCAGGCAAACTATCTTAACTACGTCTGCCTTGAGACTTTCAAGCAGGTGTGCGGACGCTTCAAGCGATCCGCCGGTTGCGATAAGATCGTCGATCAGTACTATGCGGGTTCCCGCTTTTACGTCCTGCTTATGGACTTCTACGGTTGCCGTGCCGTATTCAAGATCGTAAGTTGCAGAGACGGTCTCGCGCGGGAGCTTGCCCTTTTTTCTTATCGGTATAAAGGGCTTTCCGAGATTGTACGCGATGGGCATACCGAAGATAAATCCGCGGGATTCAAGGCCTGCGATAGCGTCAAACTCCACACCGTCAAGACATTCCGTCATCGCGTCTATTGCGAGCTTGAGTCCGACGGGATCACCGACGACCGAGGTAACGTCACGGAAGATGATTCCCGGCTTCGGGAAATCGTGTATGCTGGTTATATATTTTTCAACTTCATGCATTATCAAAAACTCCTTTCAGGATTCTGTACGCATATTTTATCAGAAAAATCTGCTTTTTACAATAGATTTTTCAAAAATTACAGGGATTTTAAGAACGCCGTAAGTCTTGATGCTATCAGTTCGTGGCCTGCGTCGTTCGGGTGCAGTCCGTCCGGGACGTACAGCTCTCTCTGCGCGGGATCGTCTGCGTATATTCCGGCGTTCTTGTAAAGATCGCACACGGGGATAGAATACGCCTCGCACACGTCGCGGATCATCTGAACGTACTTCGAAAGTGGCTTGCCGCAAGATTTTCTGTTGTTCTTTTCTCCTATGCGGTGGATCGGCGTCATAAAAATTATCGGCTTACCCGGGTATCTTTCAAGAAGTGCACGTATAAGGATATGAAGCGCGCCGTAGAACGTATATTTATCCAAGGTGTAACCTGCGTCACAGAGCGGGATTTCCGCTCCATAATCGTTGGTGCCGCCGAAAACCACTACTGCGTCAGTATCGGCATCCATCTCATCTACACGCAGGCAGAAGGGCATATTGCCTCTTATGTCGTATATCGCTTCGACGTGCTTGGCGATCTTACTTCCGGATATGCCGTAATTGCGGGCGATGATCCCCTCGCGCTGCGCTATAAGTCCGTGATAGGTTTTCTCTTCACTTGACGCGCCTACGCCGTAGGTGATACTGTCGCCGAGAAAATTTATTTTCTTACCTTTGAGTTCCATTTTCAGCTCTCCTTATTTAAAGATTTCGGAGAAATCCTATAAGTCTTGATGCGATTACCTCGTGACCGAGGGCGTTGGGATGTACCCCGTCCGGAATGTATATCGGGCGCTGACTCTCAAGCGCGGGAATGATTCCGGAATTCGCGTATATGTCGCATACGGGAATGGCGTATTCTTCACACACCTCGCGGATAATATCAACGTATTTTTTGAACGTGCGTCCGTGGCGGTTTTTAAGCGCCTCTGCCTGATAATGAACGGGAGTCATAAATATTATAGGCTTACCGAGAAATTTGTCAAGCAGAGTTTGTATCATATAGTGGCAAGCTCCGTAAAAGGTGTCGGGAGTACGGTCGCTCGGAGTACCGATGGGTGCAGAACCGTGTCCGTAATCGTTTACACCGCCGAAAACCACTACCACGTCGGCATTTATGTCTAAATCGTCAATTCTGTCGCAGAAGCACTGAGGCCAGCCTTTTGCTTCTTCTTCGCTTATTTCGCGGGCGAAACAGCTTCCGCCGGCGCCGTGATTTATAGCTATAAATCCTGCTGCTCTTGCTGCTACTGCGTGAAACACAGTTTCTGGTGTGACACCGCAACCCTGGGTGATACTGTCACCGAGGAAGTTTATCTTTTTACCTTTGAGCTCCATTTTTTGATCCTTAACTTAGAGACTGCGGACAAATCCGATAAATCTCGATGCGATAAGCGCGTGACCGAGTGCGTTGGGGTGATCTCCGTCGGGAATGAGGAGCTTGCGCTGACTTTCAACCGTGGGAGCTATGCCTGAATTTGCAAACAGGTCACATACCGGAACGGAATATTCCTCGCAAACCTCACGTATTACGTTAACGTAGTCCTTGAAAATTTTACCGTGGCGGTTTTTGAGCATTTCGCCTTGATAATGAGTGGGTGTCATAAATATCAGCGGCTTGCCGGGAAATTTGTCGAGTAAAGTCTGTATCAGATAATGACAAGCACCGTAGAAGGTTTCCGGAGTGCGGTCCTCGGGAGTGCCGAGCGGAGCAGAACCGTGAGTATAATCGTTATTTCCGCCGAAAACGACGTTCATGTCAGCGTCGGGGTCCATTGTATCTATTCTGTCGCAGAAGCACGACGGCCAAGCTTTAAGTTCTTCTTCGTTAACCTCGCGTGAAAGACAAGAGCCTCCCTCGCCGTAGCTGTTGCAGATGCAGTCTTCCTGCTTTGCTATAACAACGTGATATACTTTATCACTTTCAACTTTACAGCCTCCGGTGATGCTGTCACCGAGAAAATTTATTTTCTTACCTTTGAGTTCCATAATGATGTCCTCCTAATATTCAAAAAATCAGAAACCGAAGACGGTTTCTGATTTTTTTGAAACGTGTTTTAGATATGATTTACGCAATAACGTTCAGGCGGATGAAACCGTCGATCGCTTTGATCTGATCGTATACGCTTTCGGGAAGGTTTCCGGTAACGTCGACGATAGTATAAGCGAAATCTCCGCGGGAACGGCTGAGCATATTTTCAATGTTATGACCTTCGCCCGAGATAGCGGTGGAGATCTGAGAAAGGATAGCGGGAGTATTGGTGTGCATAATGCAAAGACGAATATCTCCGCTTCTGTCAAGAGAAACCGCGGGGTAGTTTACGCTGTTTGCGATGTTACCGTTTTCAAGGAAATCAACGAGTTCCTTGGCTGCCATAACAGCACAGTTGTCCTCAGATTCT
>CAZGHD010000111.1:0-7361 GCA_964525525.1 uncultured Lachnospiraceae bacterium
AGCCATGTCTACCATGAGCATCGCGCCATTCTTGTGAGCGATGTCAGCGAGACGCTTAAAGTCTATAACTCTCGGGGATGCGGATGCGCCCGCAACGATGAGCTTGGGAGCTTCAGCCTTTGCGATAGCTTCAACCTTGTCGTAGTCGATGACACCGGTGTCGTCCTCAACGCCGTAGGAAACGAAGTCAAAGTAAGAGCCGGAAACGTTTACGGGGCTGCCGTGAGTGAGGTGACCGCCGTGAGCGAGGTTCATACCGAGAACCTTGTCGCCGGGCTTGATGAGCGCGAAGTAAACGGCAAAGTTAGCCTGCGCGCCGCTGTGAGGCTGCACGTTAGCGAACTTTGCGCCGAAAAGACGGCAAGCGCGGTCGATAGCGAGATTTTCCGCAACGTCAACGCACTCGCAACCGCCGTAGTAGCGCTTTGCGGGGTAACCTTCAGCGTATTTGTTGGTGAGCACGCTGCCCATAGCGAGCATAACCGCCTCGGACACCACGTTTTCAGACGCGATAAGCTCAAGACCGTCACACTGACGCTTGTATTCTGCCTCAACCGCCGCGCCGATCTCGGGGTCGAACTGTGCGAGAAGCTTCATGTTTTCAGTAACCATTTTTTTGTCTCCTTTTAAGTTAAACGTAAGGTTTTTTCGGAATTTGATTTATGTAAAAAAACCTATCCCATTATATTAATTTAATTATACACCAAACGGCGGGATTTTACAAGAGGATAGCGGAATTTGTTATATAAAATTGAAAGTTACCGCGGTATTTTGAAATTTACGTATAACCTTGTAGGGGACGACGTCCTCGGCGTCCCGCGGCGGTACAAATGAGGTACCGCGAAATGAAACCCCGCCGAGATCCTTCGATTACGTCCACCCGCTGTCATCCTGAGCGTGGAATGACCGAAGGTCATTCAAGTCGAAGGATCTCGGGTGGACTTCACTCAGGATGACGCGGCGGGGGATGTCTCGCGAAACAATATTTAAGGCGTAGGCTCCCTCTAAGAGGGAGGCTACTACCTTTTAAAATTCCGCGGCACATAAACGGGTCGTCGAGGACGCCGACCCCTACAACGACCTTTTGAATTTTCCGATAACCTCGTAGGGGCGTGCAATGCACGCCCGCGCCGGAACAAACTGATTACCGTGAAATAAAAACGGGTTGTCGAGGGCGCCAACCCCTACAAGGTTTGATGGGATTTCAAAATACCGCGAATGATTTATGCAACATATCAGGAATTTTCGTAAGAAAATTCGTAAGACAAGGCAACGTGTATTTTATCTTAATATATGAATTATACGCCTTGTCAACCGTTGTATATATAAATTTCAGGAATTTTCGGCGCGGGAATGAACGAAGTTCATTCAGCGGGAAATGGGACGGGACCCATTTCCAGAAAATTCGTAAGACAAGGCAACGCATATTTTGGCTTAATATATGAATTATACGCCTTGTCCGTTTTCAACTTTCAACTTTCCATTTTCAACTTTATTTACAAACTCTTCCTTTTCTGTTATAATAATAACAAATAACGAAAAGGATGAGAAATAATGGTATTTCTTGGCATAGAATTCGGTTCAACGAGAATAAAATCGGTAACGGTGGACACCGAGACCCTTGCGCCCGCGCAGGGCGGGAGCTACGTTTGGGCGTCCGAGCAGAAGGACGGCGTATGGACGTACGATCTTGACGAAGCGCTCACGGGGCTGAACGCCGCGCTTGACGGCATTGACGGCGCGAGCGTGGCGGCGATGGGAATCTCCGGCATGATGCATGGCTACCTCGCGTTTGACGAGGACTGGAACCTGCTCGTCCCGTTCCGCACCTGGCAGAACGCGATCACCGCCGACGCGGCGGCGCACCTGTCCGCGCTGTTTGACTTCAACGTCCCGCAGAGATGGTCTATCGCGCACCTGTTTTCCGCCGCGCAAAAGGGTGAGGCGCACGTTCCGAGCGTCGCGCACGTCACCACTCTCGCGGGCTACGTTCACTACCTGCTCACAGGGGTCAACGCGGTCGGACTCTGCGAGGCATCCGGCATTTTCCCGATAGACTCGAAAAGCCTCGGCTACGACGAAAATATGATGAAAAAAGCGGACGCGGAGCTGAAAGCTCTCGGCGTTACCCGTCCGCTTGAGGATATTCTGCCGAAAGTTTTAGCGGCAGGCGAACGTGCGGGCAGCTTGACCGAATCCGGCGCGGCTCTGCTCGGCGGAAAACTGCCCGCAGGAATCCCGTTTGCACCGCCGGAGGGCGATGCGGGAACGGGAATGGTCGCGACCAACGCGGTCACGCTCGGCACGGGAAACGTCTCGGCAGGCACGTCTGTTTTCGCAATGGTGGTACTGCCTGACAAGCTCTCAAAACCGCACGACGAGATAGACATGGTAACCACCCCGTGCGGAAAGCCGGTCGCCATGGTTCACTGCAACAACTGCACGGGGGATATGAACTCGTGGTCGGCGGTGATGCGCGAGGCGGCGGGACTTTTCGGCGTTTCCCCCGACGACGGCGAGCTTTTCACAAAGCTGTACGAGAAATCGCTTGAGGGAGACGCGGACTGCGGCGGAATCACCGTGTGCAACTACGCCGTCGGCGAGCACACCGCGGGAGTGTCGGTCGGACGGCCTATGGTCGTGCGCGAGCCGGGCGCGAAGTTCACCCTTGCCAATTTCCTGCGCGCACAGCTTTATTCCACTATCGTTACCCTGAAGCTCGGAATGGAGATCCTCCGCGGCGAAAATGTGGAGATCACCCGCCTGACAGGTCACGGCGGACTTTTCAAGACTCCCGGGGTAGGGCAGAGGTATCTCGCGGCGGCGACCGGCGCGGACGTAACCTGCACCGAAACGGCGGGCGAGGGCGGTCCTTACGGAATGGCTCTGCTTGCGGCTTACGCGGCAAAGCGGGACGCAGGAGAAGCTCTTGATGAGTTCCTCGAGAAAAAAGTGTTCGCACGCGTGGCATCAAGCGTTATCTCCCCGTCTGACGAGGACGTGCGAGGATTTGAAGCATACACCGAGAGATTCAAGCGGCTGCTCGAGGTGGAAAAAAACGCGGAAAAGATTATGTAAAAATTAAACCGCAGAGGATACGACTATGAAAAGAATTCTGGTTTTTCTTTTGACGCTGGCAGTGCTGGTCGGTGTTTTCCCGACTCTGCCGTCAGCGGCGGCTGATTCAAATATTGCCACCGGCTCCTGCGGCGCTCTTAAATGGAAGCTGGATTCACAGGGCGTGCTGACTGTCTACGGCAGCGGAGCTATGAAAGATTATTCCTCCTCATCCTCCCCGTGGAAGACCTACGCCGAAAATATTACCTCTATCGTTATTGAGGCGGGCGCGACCTCGATCGGCTCGTATGCGTTTTACGAGCTTGAATACGTCAAGACCGTCTCCATTCCAAACACGGTTATCTCTATCGGTGACTACTCTTTCTACGGCTGTGAATCTATCGAGACGGTAGAGATCCCCGGCAGTGTGACCGTTATCGGCAAGAAAGCGTTTTCAAACTGCGATATGACGAGCGTCAAGTTCAGCGAGGGACTCAAGCAGATCAAGGAGGATGCATTCAGCTTCTGCGGGATGCTGAGTGAGGTGACCCTTCCCGACAGCCTTGAGATAATCGAATACTACGCCTTCGGTCAGTGCCACAGGCTGGTCAGCGCCAACCTTCCCAAAAATATTTTGGTGCTGGAAAAGTCGGTTTTTTCTGCCTGCACGGCTCTTGAAACGGTTACGCTCGGTAATAATCTGCAAACTATCTCGCGGTCAGCCTTCGCCCACTGCTATAAGTTAAAGAATATTACTATCCCCGGTTCGGTGCAGTATATTGATGAGACTGCGTTTGCCGGCTGTACGGAGCTGGGAACGGTCAAGTTTACCGGCGCGCCGCCCGAGATGGCGTATAACGTGTTTAACGCCGCAGTTGCTACCGTAAAGTATCCCGACACGATAAGCGCGTGGGAATCTCTGCGCGGAAGCTCGTTTGGCGGAAAACTTGATTATACGAGCTACTCGGTCGCGGGGCATAACTATGAGGACACGGTAGTGCCTCCGACCTGCACTCTGCGCGGATACACCCGCCGAACCTGCACCGACGCCGGATGCGGTGAGGTCTATATGGACTATTACGTGGATGCGCTGGGGCACGCGTGGGACGGCGGCACCGTTACGGGAAGCAAGACCACCTACACCTGCACCCGCTGTGCTCTCACCCGTTACGAATACAAGGCAAGCGGCAGTTGCGGCAGCGGAGTCCGCTGGAGCCTTGATACCGAGACGGGCATTCTGAATATTACCGGCAAGGGCGGGATAGTCGTTCCCGACGGGGACGACCTCCCGTGGGGAAGCTACGTCAGCGGTATCCGCCACGTTAAAATAGAAGAGGGCATCACCTCTATCGGCTACCAGAGCTTTTTTGAGTGTGAAAATATAGAAAGCATTGAAATCCCCTCTACCGTAAAATCTATCGGAGAGGGCGCGTTCGTTTGGTGCTCGTCGCTGAAAGAGCTGGTGATCCCCGAGGGCGTTACCGAGATCAAGAACACCACCTTCTGGGGGTGCAGTTCTCTTGAAAGCCTGACCCTCCCGAGTACTCTTAAAAAGATCGGCGAGGAGGCATTTTACTCCTGCAGGAGCCTTGGCACGCTCGTTATTCCGAACGGCGTTACCGAGATAGGCGAGCTGGCGTTCTGGCAGTGCACGGGGCTGAAAGAGATCACCGTTCCGCCGTCGGTGACCGTGCTGAGCAAGGATATTTTCTCAAGCTGTTCAAAGCTGCGCACGGTTAATCTGCCGGATACTCTTACCGAGATCGGCGAGGACGCATTTTCAGGCTGTTCCTCGCTTAGCAAAATAAATATTCCTGCGTCGGTTAAGTCGATCGGCGACACGGCGTTTTACGGGTGCTCTTACCTTAATGCAATAACCATTCCCGGCAGCGTGGAGTATTTCGGCAGAGGAGTATTCGCCGGATGCGAAAGTCTGTACAGAATTTCTTTTGTCGGGGCGCCTCCCGCGTTCCACGAGGAAGCGTTCAAAAATACCTCCTCGTACGTAAGGTATCTCGACGTAAACAAAGACGCCTGGGCGGAATGCAAGACGCAAAAATACGGCGGGGACGTCAAGTGGGAGGAATATTCGCTCTCAAGCGGGCACAACTACGAAAGCACCGTCATTCCGCCGACCTGCGTTTACCGCGGCTACACGATGCACGCCTGCACCGATAAAAACTGCAGCTACAGCTATATGGATTCTTACCTTCAGCCGCTCGGCCACGCGTGGGACGAGGGCACGGGCAATTCCACGAAATGGACCTACACCTGCACCCGCTGTTCAGCGACACGCGACGTTTACACGGTCAGCGGAGTGTGCGGACAGGGCGGAAGCAATCTGCGCTGGTCTCTTAACACCGACGAGGGCGTACTGACAATTTCCGGCAAAGGCTATATGAAAAGCTACAGTAAAAATTCTGCTCCGTGGGTCAAATACAAGGACTCTATTCGCCACGTGGTGATAGAGGACGGAGTTCAGTCTATCGGCTCGTACGCTTTTTACGAGCACGGAGCGCTGGAGAGCATTGATATGCCCGAGAAATTATATTCTCTGGGGCTCGGCTCGTTCGCCTGGTGTAATAAGCTGAAGGCTATCCGCATCCCCGAGGGAGTGACAGTTATTCCCGAGGACTGCTTCTGGGCGTGCAACGAAATATCAGAGCTGATCCTGCCGTCCACCTTGAAAAAGATCAGTCAGGACGCATTTTATTCTATCCGAAAGCTTGAGTCGATAGAGATTCCCGCCGGGGTGACCTCTATCGGCGAATACGCCTTCTGGACCTGTACGGCGCTTAAATCGATAACTATTCCCGAGGGGGTCACCGTTCTCGAGAAGTACTGCTTTGCAAGCTGCAGCAGCTTACAGTCGGTCACCCTGCCGGACGGTATTACCGAGATAAAGCGCGGTGCGTTCAGCGGATGCAAACAGCTCAAATCAATGAATATGCCCAAAAAGCTGACCACCATCGGCATTAACGCGTTTTCAAACGTCGCCATTCCCTCGGTAACCTTTTACGCGAACGTGAAGACGATAGACGACGGCGCGTTCTACGGCGCGGCGGTAAAGGAGCTTCATTTCAAGGGAGACCTGCCGAAAATAGACGCGGACGCGTTTAATAAGGTTTCCGCGACGGCTTATTACCCGGGCGGAAACGCCACCTGGACGCAAGAGGCGAGGAAGAATTACGGAGGCACTCTCACGTGGAAAAGCGAGCTTCCGTGCGCTCACGATTACAACAAGGACGTGACCGCCCCGACCTGCGCGCTTGACGGATATACTATCTTTGACTGCCTGAAGTGCGGTTATACCTACAAAGGAGACGTCGTGCCCGCCACGGGGGAGCATTCGTTTACCGATTGGTACGTGGATATAGAGCCTACCTGCCAATATGAGGGATATGAGTACAGAAACTGCACGACCTGCACGGAGATCGAGTGGCACACGCTGCCCATGATCGAGCATAAATACGAGGAAATTAACACCTTTTACCCCGATTGCATAAACGGCGGCTGGACCGAGTATCAGTGCACTATGTGCGGAGATTTTTACGTGACCGATTACACCGATCCGACCGACGACCATTATTGGTATGGCGAATGGGAGGAGGTCGTGTCTCCTACCTGCACGAAGGCGGGCGAGCAGACCCGATGGTGCTATATGTGCGGATACGGCGAGTCGCAGAGTATTCCCGCAAAAGGACATAGCTATAAGAGCACCGTAACTCAGCCCGACGGGGAAAATACGGGCAGTATAACCTATACCTGCTCGGAGTGCGGAGACAGCTATGCGGTCAAGCTTTATTCAAGCGGAGACCTAAACGGCGACGGCGCGGTCAACGCAGACGACGTTTTAGTCTGTCTTGAGCTGGTATTCACTTCGCCGACCGAGGCGCAGTTAAATACCGCCGACCTCGACGGCAGCGGCGCGGTGGATATTGACGACGTTTTGCTGTGTCTGGACCTGTGTTTTGAAACGAAATAAAAAGTAACGGAGCGTTAGGCTCCCTCTAAGAGGGAGCCTAACGCTCTGTTTTTCATTTCACGGTAACTCATTCGTACCGCCGCGGACGTGCAATGCACGCCCCTACGAGGTTATATATAAATATCCCTATGGGAAAATCATGAAAATGGGTTGGGCCCCATTTTTAGGATTTTCGCAAGGCAAGGCAACGTGTATTTTATCGGCGAGTATCTTCCTCTACGCCTTGCCCTCGTTCATGCCGCCGCGGGCGGATATAGTTGAAAGTTGAAAGTTGAAAGTTGAAAATGGACAAGGCATATAATTCATATATTAAGATAAA
>CAZGHD010000112.1:0-7321 GCA_964525525.1 uncultured Lachnospiraceae bacterium
GTGTTTTCGTTCTTTTCGTTGTTGTTCAATTTTCAAGGATCTTCTTTTGCCTCTCAAGGTCTTCCCTCAAGCGACTCGATTATTATACCACGCTCTTTGCATTTTGTCAAGTACTTTTTTCAGTTTTTTTAATATTTTTTTGTTTTATTTTTCGACATCAAAAAATTCTTCATTATTTATTTATTTAGGGTATTTATTTTTACATCTTTTTCTGCTATAATGTAAAATAGATATTTGTTTATCCGAAAGGTTTGGTACTCTAAATGAAAAAAGAATCCAAAAAGCCTGCCAACTGCCGTTTAAATCAGGTCGGCGGACAGGCAGTAATCGAAGGCGTTATGATGAAGCACAAAAACAAGTGCAGTCTCGCTATTCGTATGCCCGACAATTCTATCAAAATCAAAAATTACGGAATGAACTCCGTTCGTCAAAAACACAAGATACTCAACATACCTATACTCCGCGGAGTCATCAACTTCGTTGAGATGCTGATGCTCAGCATGAAAACTCTCAATTTTTCCACAGACGCTCTCGGCCTTGATGAAATGGAAGAGACCAAGTTCGAAAAATGGCTGTCCCGCAAATTCGGCAAAAAGCTGATGGACGTGCTTATGGTATTCGCGATGATCATCGGAGTCGCGATGGCGCTGTTTTTGTTCTTCTTCCTCCCCTCGTTTTTGACCAAAACCATCGACTGGCTGGCAGGTGACGTTCTCGGCGGATGGAAAACCGTGATCGAGGGCGCGATGAAGATACTCATATTCATTCTCTATCTGTATCTCACTTCGCTCATGAGCGACATCAAACGCACCTACCAGTATCACGGTGCGGAACACAAAACGGTGTTCGCTTACGAGGCAGGCGTTGAACTCACTCCCGAAAACGTCCGCAAATTCAAGCGTTACCATCCCCGTTGCGGTACCAGCTTTATTTTCGTTATGTTGCTTCTCAGCATAATCATAGGCGCCGCGCTCCCGTGGTCAAACGCGATACTCAGAACCACTCTCAAGATACTTATCATGCCGCTGAGCGTAGGTCTCGGATTTGAGTTTATCATGTTCGCAGGCAAGCACAGCAACAATATTATCGTAAAGATTCTCGCGGCTCCCGGCCTTTGGATGCAGCGCATAACCACCAGAGAACCTGACGACTCACAGCTTGAGATAGCTATCTGCGCGCTCAAGTGTGCTATGGCTCACGAATATCCCGATTTCCATCCCGATGCCGAGATAGAAAACGAGGACGAGTCAGATGCCCCCGCTCCTGCCGAGACTGACGAACAAAAATGAAGCTGAAAGAAGCAATTGATCTGCTCGAAAAAGCGGGAGTGGATTCACCCGACACCGACGTGTTTCTCCTCGCCGAGCATTTTTGCGGCATTTCGCAAGCCACTGCAAAATTCAGTCTTGACAAAGATATTACCTCATCGGATTTTTTAGATGCAATAAACCGTCGAGCAATGCGCGAGCCGCTCCAGTACATTTTGGGTCGATGGTATTTTATGAATGAAGAATACCTCGTTTCTCCCGATTGCCTGATCCCCCGCCCGGAAACCGAACTGCTGACCGAGCGCGTAATAGAGCTTCTGCCCGAAAACGGGAATCTGCTCGACCTCTGCTGTGGAAGCGGATGTATCGCGATCTCATCGCTTGCATCACGCAATGATTGCCGCGCGGTCGCCGTGGATCTTTTCCCCGCGACCGTCGCTATCGCAAAGCAGAACGCGGAGCTAAACTCGGTAAATGAACGCATAGATTTCATAATATCTGACGTTACCGACCCGAGCGCAAAAAAACCGTGCGAAAAATTCGACGTGATAGTTTCAAATCCTCCGTATATCAGAACAGAAGTTCTGGAAACTCTCGAACCCGAGCTGACTCACGAGCCGTCAGCGGCGCTTGACGGAGGCAAGGACGGGCTGATTTTCTACCGTGCGATCCTCTCGCACTGGACCGAGCTTCTCGCGGACGACGGCGTTATTCTTTTTGAAATCGGTTACGACCAAGGAAACGACCTTTGCGCGATAGCAAACGACGCCGATATGTCGTGCGAGATCAAAAAAGATTTCTCCGGGCTTGACAGAATAGCACAGATCAGACGTAAAACTCTATAACAAGAGGAAAACATCAGATGAAGATAGAAATTTTTGACACCACCCTGCGCGACGGAGCGCAGGGCGCAGGCATGACCTTCACGGTCGCTGACAGAATAAAGGTCATCCACGCGCTTGACGACCTCGGGGTTTCTTTTATAGAAATAGGAAATCTGGACGCGGGTGACGGCAGTATTTTTGACCACATAGGAGAGATCTCGTTAAAGAACGCCGAGCTTGTCGCTTTTGGAAGCACACGCCGTCCGAACACGTCAGCCTCGGATGACCGCGGCCTCTGTTTGCTTGCCGATGCTCCGATCAAGGTCTGCGCGATCTTCGGTAAATGCTGGAAATTCCAGGTAGACACCGTCCTCTCAACAACACGTGAGGAAAACCTCGCTATGATAAGCGACTCGATACGTTTCCTCACATCTCGCGGCAAAGAGGTAATATTTGACGCCGAGCACTTTTTTGACGGTTACAGCGACGACCCCGAGTTTGCGCTTGAGGTTGTCCGCACGGCGATAGATGCAGGCGCGTCACGGATAATTCTTTGTGATACCAACGGAGGTATGCTCCCCGACGTTGTCGGAATGACTGTCGCGGCGGTGCACTCCGCTTTCCCCGAGGCTAAACTCGGAATACACTGCCACAACGACCTTGGTATGGCGGTCGCAGCGAGCACTTCCGCGGTGCTGTCCGGCGCTATGCACGTTCAGGGTACCGTTTCCGGCATCGGAGAAAGATGCGGAAATGCGAACCTCAACACGCTTATTCCCCTGCTTCAGCTCAAGTTAGGTTACAGCTGTGTTGAAGTTCAAAATTTAAAAAATCTCACCAAGACTGCACGATACGTCTGCGACGTAGTAAACCGCACCTTTGACGAACACGAGCCGTTCGTCGGCGGATACGCGTTCTCGCACAAGGCGGGTATGCACATAGACGGCGTGAGAAAAGCGCCGAAAACATTCGAGCACACAGTTCCCGAGTACGTCGGCAACGAAAGAAACCTGCTGGTCAGCAGTCTTTCGGGACGCGCGGCACTCACCTCAAAAATGTGCTCGATAATCCCGTCACTGACAAAGGAATCCCCCGAGGTCGCCGCCGCGCTTGAGGCGGTGCGCTCGTACGAAGAAAAGGGATTTCAGTTTGAGGGCGCAGAGGCGTCTCTGATGCTGATACTGCTTGAATCTCTCGGTCTCACCTCAAGACATTTCAAGCTAACCACCTTCAAGGTCCTCATCGGCGAGCCTTACAGTATGAAGTCGGACAGCAAGTGTTCCGCTTTGATAAAGGTTCAGGTCGGAGACAGACAGGAGATAACTGCGGCAGAGGGCGACGGTCCTGTAAACGCGCTTGACTTGGCACTCAGACGGGTGCTTTCGGGATTCTATCCCGCGCTGTCAGACGTAAAGCTGACCGACTATAAGGTAAGAGTTTTCGAGTCGGACAACGCCACCGCGTCCCGTGTTCGAGTATTTATCGAATCCACCGACGGAACTCACGTCTGGCGCACCACCGGCGTTTCTGCCGATATAATCGACGCCAGCTGGCAGGCACTCCGTGACTCGATAGAATACAAGCTCACCCTTGACGAGGGAAAATATATGCAGGCGGAGACACTAAAAAATGGGTAAAATAATCGCTCTGCTCGGAAGAAGTGCATCCGGCAAGGACACTCTGCTCGGCAAGCTCATCACCGAGCTCTCGTTTAACCGCGTGCTTCCGATCACCACACGCCCGATACGTCCGGGCGAAGTAGACGGAGTAACGTACAGATTCCTCTCGGTTGCCGATTTCAAGCAAAAAGAGGCAAACGGTGAATTTATCGAAACGAGATCGTACAACACACTCTATAACGGCAATCCCGACGTGTGGTATTACGCGACCTCGCGTGACAGCATCGACCTTTCGCGCGGCAACTACGCGGCGATAGTAGACTTAAACGCTCTCGATGCTCTCCGCCGTGAATTTGCAAAAGACCTTCTTGCGGTCTACGTCACCGTCCCCGAGGATATTCGCCGCGCGAGATGTATGTCCCGCGGAGATTTCAGCCGCGAAGAATGGGAGCGCCGCGAGGCGGACGACGACAAAAAATACACAGACGAGGTTCTGCGCGAAAAGCTCGACTTCACCGTCGAAAACATTGACGTTGAAACCACCTTTGAAAATCTAAAAGGTTTTCTCTCGCGAAATGAATGCATATAAAGATAAATAAGGATCGGAAGAAGAATTCCGATCCTTTTATTTTAATTATTTATTCTTAAACTTATCCTTTAACATCGGGATAAAACAGACGATGGTATAATAGTCCACAAAAAGCTTTATTCAAAGCACTCGGCATATTTAGGATTTTTGCGAATCTCGTTGAGTATATCTTCCTGATAATGTTTGAGTTCTTTTTTCCAGAAATCTTCTCCAATAGAGGCAAGATCTCCTTTGTTTATCTTAGGCAATGCTGATACTAACGGAGCTGAATATTGATATTCACCTTCATTACAGATGCGCTTATATTCCTTGCAATGATCAAAGCCTTTATCAAAGTAATTGAGAACCTTTTCCATACTATCATCGTTATCCATTTCATAGTGAGCCAAGGTCAAATACAATTGACCGATTTCCCAATGCCATCTTCCACATTTGCCGTCAATAAATACGGTTTCGTAAAGATGAATAACCGATAAAAGTATTTGTCTTCCGTATTCAGAGGATGATACCGCAGGTCTCAAGGCTACAGATTCGGAAATAGCAAATCTGAGATTCGAAAGAAGAGCCATTATTCTTTCGCCTTGATATCTTGCCCTTTCTTCACCTACTGTTGCCTTAGGTAACAATACTTCTTTTGAGATAACAACAGAGTTTTGCTCGTTGGCGAGAGCCTTTGCTTTTTCATATTCCCCCATTCTGCAATAAAGCGGTGTTATTTGACGAATGGCAATTTCACGGTCTTCGGAAGATAGATTTAATTTCAAAAGCTTTTCGGAAACTCGAACAGCTTCCTGCCAATAAATATTTTGAGAATTGTAATCAACATCATCTTCTATGATACCGGATGAATCGTCGCAATGTCCTTTGGCACCGTATTTATTCCATCCCCACATTTGAAGCGCTTGTACAAGTTTCAAGAGTATTTTCGGCTCATTCGGAAATTCCTCCGAAGCCGCGCGAAGCATATTGACACATTCTCCAACGTCTTCCGATAAGCTTCCTTGATACATTGTAAAACCTTGTTTTGTAAGTGTATTGGTTGCTGTTTCAAGAGTACTTTTGATCTTTTCCTCACGGTCATTCTGGTAACCGAACAGCTCGTCAATGGAAACGTGAAAATAGTTTGCAATAGACGGCATTATCTCCATATCGGGATAACCGCCGTTTGCCTCCCAACGCGATACCGCCTGACAAGTGACACCGAGACTTTGAGCAAGTTCTTCCTGTGTTCTCCCGTCACGCCGGCGCAGTTCTCTTATCTTTTCTCCTAATTTGATATTCATATTTTTCTCCGTAAATTTTTATTTTCACCGGTGTATCTGTATTATATCATGTGAAAGCAAAAACATCAATTATCAATTAATTGTATACATATCAAGTATTACTTGAATTTACTGTTATAAAAAAGGAGCGCCCGCAGGCACTCCTTAAAATACTTTGATCAGTTTCCGCAGTGGCACTCTTCTTTGTCGCAGTGGCACGCGTCGGGAATCTCTTTGTCGATTCCCTTCTTCTGGTAGTAGTCGGCAATAGCCGCCTTAACAGCCTCCTCGGCGAGAACCGAGCAGTGAACCTTAACCGGCGGAAGTCCTTCAAGAGCTTCCACAACGGCAGAGTTGGTCAGCTTAAGAGCCTCGTCGATAGACTTGCCGATGATAAGATCGGTAGCCATAGATGAGGTCGCGATAGCAGCCGCGCAGCCGAAGGTCTTGAACTTAACGTCGGTGATTATGTCATTCTCAACCTTGAGAAATATCTTCATTATATCTCCGCACTTGGCGTTACCAACGGTACCTACGCCGTCTGCGTTTTCTATCTCACCCATATTATGAGGGTTGGTAAAATGATCCATTACTTTTTCGCTGTACATATTAAATTCCTTTCTTTTGTCCGAACTTACGCCTCGGTAAGAGGGCTCATCTCGCGCAGGCGGGAGACCACTTCCGGAACTTTTTCGAGTATATAATCAATATCTTCATCGGTGTTATCGTGTGAAACGGTAAGTCTGAGCGAGCCGTGAGCCTTTTCGTGCGGAACGCCGATAGAAAGAAGCACGTGTGACGGCTCAAGAGAAGCGGAGGAGCAAGCAGATCCGGTAGAACCCGCGATTCCCGCCATATCAAGCAGAAGGAGCAGACTTTCTCCCTCTATAAATTCAAACGCTACGTTTACGTTACCGGGCAGACGCTTGTCGCGAGAGCCGTTGAGACGGGTGTGAGGAATAGTGAGAAGCCCGTCAATAAGTCTGTCGCGCATTTTTCTGACTCTGTCCATATCGTCAAGCGAAGCAACTGCGTCCTCAAGCGCCTGAGCAAGCGCAACCGCGTACGCCACGTTCTCGGTGCCCGCGCGCTGACCGCGCTCCTGACCGCCGCCGTATATCAGGCGGTCGATTCTCGTACCTTTACGGATATAGAGAGCGCCGATGCCTTTGGGTGCGTGGATCTTATGTCCCGAAAGAGATAGCATGTCCACGCCAAGCTCTTTTACGTTTACGGGAACAGCGCCGACTGCCTGTACCGCGTCGGTAAAGAACAAAATCCCCTTTTCGTGCGCGATCTTGGCGCACTCTGCGATAGGCTCAATAGTGCCTATCTCGTTGTTTGCGAACATCACTTCCGCCAAAACAGTGTTCGGCGTAATAGCCGCTTCAAACTCGGCAAGCGAGATGAAGCCGTCAGAGTCAACGCCGAGGTAAGTAACCTCAAAGCCCTCGCGCTCAAGCGCGCGGCAGGTCTCGAGTACCGCGGGATGCTCTATTTTAGTGGTGATTATATGATTTTTTGCGGGATCGCGGCGGCGTGCGGCGTAAGCCGTACCGCGCAGAGCCCAGTTGTCTGCCTCGGATCCGCAGGATGTGAAATATATCTCCGCCGGTTCAGCACCGATAGCCGAAGCCACTCTGCGGCGCGCGTCATCAAGTGCCGCGTGCGCCTCTCTGCCCTTTTGATGAAGGCTTGAGGGATTGCCCCATCCGTCCTCAAGGAAAGGGAGTATAGATTGTCTTACCGATTATGAAAG
>CAZGHD010000113.1:0-7229 GCA_964525525.1 uncultured Lachnospiraceae bacterium
ACGTACCGTCGGTAGAAGTTTTCTTTGTAAAAATACCGCCGAACAAGTCTTTGCATCCAAATTCCAGGATTTTTTCATCCGGGATTTTCTTCCATGTCTCATAGGATACGATTGACCGTTCGAGCAGTTCATATCCTTTTCCTTTTTCACCCATACCGAAATTTATCGCCGCCATATAAAAATCACAATATACTTCACACGGCAGCCATGCTTCCGGAAGAATACCATTTTCATCAGCAAACACGGAAAGAATTTGTTTGTTTTTTCTCACTTCCGCTGCCACCTGTGCGGGTGATAAATAATTTGGTATACCCTTTGCCAGAAGATATGTAAAATGCTTCAAATTATTTACCGCTCTTTGAAGCAGTGCTTTTTCTATCTCATCATTTCTCAAGAGACGTTGTTCCAATATTTCGCCTTGACAGTATTGGTAGCCCGATGCACACAATTCACTCCATTTGGCATATTCATCATCCTTGCAAACAAGACAGCTATTGTAGAGCGCAGTTTCACGGTACCGTGTGTCTGTACAGTCACGCAGGACTTTTTCGACCACTTCATTCAAAAGATAACGGTTTTCCTCCAGTTTCTGACGATAACTACAGATTTCTTGAATTAATGCACAGGCAATGCCGTATTCGTTCGGGTATTTACGCCAATACTCCTCGGCAAGACGAATATGACTGTCGAAAAGATTTTCACCTTCATGGCAAATATCTGATGACCAGAATTTCTTCCAGAATTGTAAAATGTCTGCTTGCCGTGCGGTACTGTTGTTACCAAGCAATTCATCAACAGTGATATTCAGATGATTTGCAAGATTCGGCAAAAGTTCTATGTCAGGATACCCTTCGCCGCGCTCCCATTTGGAAATAGCCTGTGCGGAAATACCGAGTTCTTTTGCCAAAGCTCCCTGCGTAATATCTCGCTTTTTACGATATTCTTTTAGATTCTGTGCAATGTTCAGATTCATGATAGGTTCCACCTCAGCGTGTATGTTTGTTGATTTCATTATACAGTACAGAGTTTTGAATGTCAAGAACCGAACATTGGAACAAAATCCTACAAGTCGTAGAATTTTCTATAATAAATAATTCATAAATTCAAATTCTTCTCTGTCATATCTCAACCACGCAGACCGTGTTACCGTGTTCTTTAATGAGAGATATTAGATCTTCCGTTTTGAGCCACACTGTTGCCGTATTATCATTGGGATGCACTCCGATTATATCATCCGAGAACACTGAATCCAAAAAGAAGGTTACTTTGCGTTCCGTATCGTTCAAGATACCAAGAGGCGATACTGCACCCGGGATCAAACCCAAAATATCCATCAGCTCCTCAGCAGACGCAAACGACAGGCGGCGCAGCTCGTGTTTTTTACGAAACTCATTTAAGTCAACACGCTTGTCCCCTCTCACGCTGATGAGATAGTAATTCTGCTTTTTATCGTCTCTGACAAAAAGATTTTTTGCATCTTTTTCGGGATACGGAAGATCAATGGCGGACAATTCAGCCATATTAAAAACGGCGTCGTGTTCGGTTATTTCATAATCTATGCCGTGTTCGGTAAGATACCGATATATTTCCTGTTTGTTCATTTCAGATCATCTCCAATATTAATTTTACGCTTCTTTCACAAGCTTTCCGCAGATATGTTCAGGCATAAGTTTCAGGAGCAGC
The DNA here is from genome assembly GCA_964525525.1 of uncultured Lachnospiraceae bacterium. Lineage (GTDB taxonomy): Bacteria > Bacillota > Clostridia > Oscillospirales > CAG-272 > RGIG2161. The sequence continues at coordinate 1,684 of CAZGHD010000113.1, forward strand.
GTACCCTTTGCGTAATTTTCAATTTCTTCTTTAATGTAATTTTCATCATTTGTAAACTTATGTGATAGTGCAGTGGTGATGTCAATGATTTTTTCCGCATCATCAATGATCTCCACGCGCCCGAATACTATCACACTGCGAACGTTATATGCCCATTCATTATCCTCACGATAACCATGTTCGCAAACGCAAAAAGATACTTTGTCAGAACGCACAAGCGAGTCTATGCGATGTCCGGACTTGCCGCAATGAAAATATATACATCCGTCGTCGGAATTGTAGTAATGATTCATCGGCGTGGCGTAAGGATACCCGCCGTCTCCGTTTACCGCAAGTATTCCGCGCTTTTCGGTCGTTAATAATTCAATACATTCCTCTTTTGCTATCTGCTTGTTTTTTCTTGTGAGTTCCCTGAACATATTACTATACCCTTTCATTTCTGATTATTTATAAAAATACTTGTTTTCCCCAGACAAACGCTCTACCTTCACGCCAAATACCGTCTCGGTAACAGAAGACGAGCTTATCTCACTCGGAGTATCCTGAATTGCCTTCTTACCGTCGTATATCACGGCAATCTCGTCCGAAAATTCAAACGCCATAGGAAGATCGTGCATAACTGTAACAATACCTTTACCGCTTGAAGCAAGCTCACGCAATATCTTCATCAGCTCAAGCTGGTGAGCAATATCAAGATAGGTGGTAGGTTCGTCGAGGAGAATGTAATCGGTATCCTGTGCGAGTGCCATTGCGATATAAGCATTCTGCCTCATACCCCCGGACAGAGTATATAGCGGTCTGTCAGAGAGATGGCCGATTCCCACTTTTTCCATAGCGGAACGTGCTATTTCCTTATCGCGCTTTCTATACCGTCTCGGATATCCAAGATACGGAAATCTTCCGTGCAGAACCATCTGTTCTACCGTCATATCCGGTATATTCTTTCCTTGAGCAAGGTACGAGATTTTTTTAGCAGTATCGTTTCTGCTCATTTTTTCAAGCGATACACCGTCCGCCAGTATCTCGCCGTCAAATATCGGCAGGATATTAACCATGCTTTTCAGAAGCGTACTTTTACCACACCCGTTCGGGCCGATAATGCTCGTAAGCTTCCCTTTTTCAAAGGAGGCAGAAACAGAGTCAATTACTTTTTGCTTTCCGTAACCCACGGAAACGTTTTTTAACTCAAGCACCACCGTGACCTCCTTTACCCTTGATAAGAATAAAGATAAAGAACGGCGCGCCGAGAAACGCCATAATAATGCCCACGGGAAGCTCATAGGGTGCGAATAATACTCTTGAAAGTGTATCGCAAAGAGTTACGAATCCCGCTCCGAACAAAACGCACAGAGGTAAAAGGTGACGTGATTCTGCCGTTGCAATTCGCCGTACTGCGTGAGGCACGAGCAGACCAACGAACGATAAAAGTCCCGCAACGCTGACCGCCGCTCCTGAAAGAAGTGCCGCCAGCATCAAAAATAGAACTCTCATCACGCCTGTGTTAAGTCCAAGTCCTTTTGCGTTATCGTCGCCAAGTGTCAGCACGTCAAGCTCGCTTGATAAATTCAAAAGAATAACTACGCCCACGAGAATTATCACCGTGACCGGTATCAGTTTAGGATAAGTTACGGCAGAAAAATCACCTATCTTGAAGTCGCTGTTAAACACGGCGATTTCGGGTGAAAAAGCAGTAACCGCATCCGATACTGCTCCGAGCAAAGCGTTCAGAGCAACGCCCATTAAAATCACCGTACCTCGCGAGGCTCCCCATTTTTTTGCGCCTATGCTTACTACCATAACCGCAACAAACGCGCCTGCAAACGCAAAAAAAGAGATCTGCCAACCGCCAACAATGCCAAGCGCGGAACATAAAGTTACCGCAAGTCCCGCGCCGGAATTCACACCTATAATACTCGGTGATGCAAGCTTATTTTGAAGCACGGCTTGTATCACCGCGCCTGAAATCGAAAGTGCCGCACCGCACAAAAGACTTGCCGCTACTCTTGGGAAACGCACGTATCGCAATATCCTCATCGTAGCGGTATCGGTATTTGTGCCGAATATTGTTTTTATCACGTCGGAAATGCCTATCTCGGTAGCTCCGAGAATCACGCCGAGAAAAGCAGACAGCAAGAATAACACGACCGCTGAGACGTATATATATACGATTTTATTTTTCCGTAAGTACTTCATAAAGTTTTTCATACGCCTCTGCCCAGCGAGAATTTGGTTTCAGATTAAACAGTGTTTTTTCCATAACGTGTAATCTGTTTTCTTTGACCGCTTCCAGCGTACTCCAGGCAGGGTTCTCCTTTATTAGGTTATCAAGCGCTGATTTTACCGCATCGGTATCGCTGCCCATAGTAACCACAAATATGTGGTGGGGTTCGTTTCGGATAATAGCCTCAACACTGAGGTTTTCAAGCAGCGTACCGTCGCTGTCGGCAATATTCACGCATCCCATGTCAGAGAGCATCTCTCCGAGTATCGTACCCTCACTTCCTTTGGCTTTAAGCGAGGTTGACGAGGCTCGGAGCAAGAGAATTTTACGTTCGTTATCCGAAATATTTACGCCGGCATACTTATCTTTCACCGTCTCGATCTGCTCTTTTATTTTAACACCGTTCTGCTCATAAAGATCCTGACACCCCGTAATATCGGTACAAATTTTAAGCATTTTCAGATAATCGTCGAAATTATCAACGTCAAAATACGCGACCGTAATTCCCATAGCTTCAAGCGAATCTTTCATCTCTACGTTTGATGCGGTCGAAGCACTCGCAAGCACAAAATCGGGCGATGCTGAAATCAAAAGTTCAAGACTTGGAGAATGCGCTCCACCGATGTTGACCGCATCTTTGAGATCAAGTCCGAAATCGTCCCACGCATCATCAGCAGAAGCGCAAATATCTCCACCCGAAAGAATCCAAATATCCGCAAAACTCCCGAGTAGAGCCGCTACTCGCTTAGGAGTTTTGTTTATATATATATCACGCCCGAGCGCATCGGTGAAAGATAGCATCTCACCATCTGCGTTTACGTCATCAGACCTGCATGACGTAAACAGGAAACACGAAATAATCAACGTAATTATACATATCAAAGACAAACAAAACCGCTTTTTAGAAAACATATTGTTTATCTCCTTGTTTCACATTAAAATTATTGACATATACCCTAAAGCAATGTTATAATAAACACTGTAAATGGCATATGCCTGATTTGCTTAAATTATATCACAGAAGCCGTAATATGTCAATCAGCGTCAAATCCACTCAAAAATTCACCGCAAGAGGTATAAGGATATGAGTATTACAAAAGAACAGATAATGAGCGTTAAAGGCAGAGGATTTCTTCAGAACAGAGGTACCGAGTGTTTTTCAGGCAGAGTCGTCACCGTCGCGGGAGTTTTTACAGCCGACCAGCTTAAAGCACTGGCAGAATGCGCGGATAAATTCGGTAATGGCAAAGTAATCTTCACAGCTCGCCTTTCAGCCGAAGTAGTAGGTATACCGTTTGATAAGATCCCGGAAGCTGAAGCATTTATGTCAGAACGCGGATTGTATTTTGGCGGCACGGGAGCAAAGATTCGTCCCATTACCGCTTGTAAAGGTACGACCTGTGTTTACGGTAACATTGACACACAAGAGCTTGCAAAGACTATACACGATAAATTCTACATAGGTATGCGTGACGTAAAGCTTCCGCACAAGTTCAAAATCGGAGTTGGCGGTTGTCCAAACAGTTGTATGAAACCAAGTCTCAACGACCTCGGAATCGAAGGATGCAAAAGATTTTCTTTTGATGCTACGCTCTGTCGCGGCTGTAAAAAATGCTCTGTACTCGAAAACTGTCCGTCAAAAGCAGTTTCTATGGTAGAAGGAAAAGCGGTTATTGACGAAAACAAATGTACAAAGTGCGGTGTGTGTGTTGGTAAATGTCCCTTCGGAGCAGTTCCCAAAGAAGCGGAAGCCGCCTGTCGTATTTTCGTTGGCGGAACTTGGGGAAAAACACAGCGTGTAGGAACTTTACTGAACGCGATTTATTCCTTTGATGAAATACCCGAGGTTATCGAAAAAGTTATGCTCTGGTACAAAGAGAACGGATACGTAAAAGAACGTCTCGGCGCAACGATTGACAGAATCGGAATCGACGTACTTGAATCCGTACTATCGGCAGACGACCTTATCGTCAGAAAAGAAGAAATTCTTAAAAAACCACTGCTTGAAAGATAAAACATAAAGGACTATGACAAGATTGCCATAGTCCTTTTCTTTTTGATGTAAAACATTAATTTATATATTTTTTATATTTCAAAATCAATGCAAGCTCTTGCTTCTCTGACAGCTTTGATAAAATTTCCGAACTCAACGTGTCTTGCGTCAACCTGATAAGCTTTGAGATCTTCGACGTTATTAAAGTCGAAGATCAGCGAAACTTCGTAATTACTGTCGGGGGTTTCCGCGGCGTTGCGAACTACCTCAAAACGCTTCAGCTGCGGAATCTCACGAAGAATTTCGACTCTTTCAAAAATCTCCGCGATAACGGCTTCTTTATTTTCTTCCTTGAGCTTGAACATACATACGTGTCTTATCATCAGTACTTCCTCCGTGTTATATTTTAGTTATTCTATCACATAATCGAAAAACATTCAAGATATTTTCAAAATCATCTTTAAAAAAGCTGAATTTTGTTGTATAATATACTTCGTATTATTTTTACATAACGGAGAAAATTATGACTTGGTGGATAATCGCGGCGGCGTGCGCTTTTTTTGTAAAAGGTCTGTGCGGCTTTGCAAATACGTTGGTATTTACTTCTATTATGAGTTTCACGGTCGATAACGTCAATATTTCGCCCGTAGAGATCGTTTTAACCTATCCCTCTAATCTACTGCTTATGTTAAAGGAACGCAAGCACATAAAGCCCAAGGTAGTACTACCGCTGTGTGCGCTGGTGCTGGCAGGCTGTGTACCCGGAATATTACTTCTCAAAAACGTTGACACGGGTGCAGTAAAGATACTTTTCGGTATCGCTATAATTCTTATAGGCATTGAGATGCTTATAAGAGAATTCCGCACAAAAAGCACGAAAGCAGAGAAAAAGCAATCAAAACTCGTTCTTCTCGGTATCGGACTTCTTTCAGGCGTTCTCAGCGGTCTGTACGGTATCGGAGCTCTGCTCAGCGCATATATCAGCCGTGTGACTAAAGATATTCACGAATTCAAAGCAAATATATGTACGGTATTTTTCGTTGAAGGCACGTTCCGCATAATAATGTACGCAATCATCGGCGGAGTGCTGACACTCGACGCGGCAAAGCATGCTCTCCTTCTCTACCCCGTAATGCTGATAAGTATGCTACTCGGAATGTTCAGCGGTAAATTCTTAAACGAAAAAACGGTAAAAAAATTAGTAATCATTCTCTTGATAATATCCGGTGCAGCCCTAATAATAAACAGTATCTAAACACAAAAAAACTCGCGGTCATTTCTGTTAGTGTTCATAGGGACATTATCTGACAGTATGTAGGTGCGGTAAAGGCG
>CAZGHD010000114.1:0-6980 GCA_964525525.1 uncultured Lachnospiraceae bacterium
GAAGCCGTGCACACCGAAAAATGCCGACCTCTAATTGTTACCACACAAAACTCTAAACTCCACACAGAAAGGCGAATTGAGAAGGCAGCACTTTTACCTATAGTAAAGTACCCACTTCTTGTGTGGAAAATACAGTTATTAAGTTTTGTGTGGTGAGTACATTATAACACAATTCGATTAAAATGTAAAGTTATTTGTTAAAATATCAAATCGCACAATTTAATGTTACAATTAATACCTATTATTATGTTATACATCTCTTGACTTTGGAATAAAATAGTGATAAACTAATCTGTGAGAAAATAACCTATCGTAAGGATGGATAATATATGCAAAACCTTGGCTACTATAACGGAAAATTCGGTCTTATAGAGGAAATGTCTATTCCCATGAACGACCGAGTTTGTTACTTCGGTGACGGCGTGTACGACGCGACTTATTCAAAAAATCACAAAATATATATGCTTGACGCGCACGTGGATCGCTTCTTTTCAAGCGCGGAAAAGCTCAAAATGGTCATTCCGCACACAAAGGATGAGCTGAAAGCGCTTCTTTGCGACTTGGTCTCAAAGGTAGACGACGGCGAGCAGTTCGTATACTGGCAGATAACGCGAGGCACTGCACCGAGAAATCACGCCATCGCAAAACCGCTTACCGCAGGAAATATGTGGGTAATGCTCCGTCCCGCGAAAACTAAAAACACCTATCAGAAAATAAAGCTCATCACAATGCCGGACACAAGATTTTTGCACTGTGATATAAAAACGCTCAACCTCATTCCCGCAGTAATGGCATCCAGCGCGGCAGAGGAAGCCGAATGCGACGAAACGGTGTTCCACCGCGACGGCAGAGTTACCGAGTGCGCGCACTCAAACGTGCATATAATCAAGGACGGAGTCTTCCGCACCGCCCCCACAGACAATCTTATCCTGCCCGGAATCGCGCGCGCAAACCTTATCCGTTTCTGTAAAAATCTCGGTATCCCTGTATGCGAAGAGCCTTTCACTCTTGACGAAATGATGGCGGCAGACGAGGTCATCGTAACCAGCTCCGGCTCCTTCTGCCTCGCGGCAGAAACTGTTGACGGTATCCCCGTCGGCGGCAAAGCCCCGGACCTCCTCAAATCTCTCCAGGACGCCGCAGTAAAGGATTTTACCGTAAGTACCACTATATAAAAAGGGAAAGCCCGAGGATTAAATCCTCGGGCTTATTTTTATTAATATTACTTATTCTCCGCTACGCCGTAGTAGCTTGAAAGTGCGGTAACGTTGTCCTGCGTGAGAGCACCGTCAAAGAGGATAAATTCATCCACGGTCGCTCTTGCCTTATTCTTGTAACTGCCGGTACCGTCCTGACCGATATTGAGAACGGACAGAGCATCTGCGGAAGTATCCTTTAATTCCTCCGGAATATCAAAGGTCAAAAATTCACCGAAGTCAAATGAAAGATATATCTTTCCTGCCTCACGGTCCATTACGAACACAACGTGCATCCAACCGCGCTGATAATCCTTCGGAATGGTGACGGCGTAATCTACGTGGTCGGTTCCGTTACCGAAATTGTAGACCAATGCGCCAACGTGATGAAGGCCAAGCATATATCCGGGATTCTCTTCCAACGAGTAGTCCTTGTTAGACAACAGCACGGGAGTACCGGTAATTTCAGTGAGCTTGACCCACATAGAAACACTGAAGCTGTCTTTGCCGACAGAGTAATTCTCGAGAGAAACGTATCCGGCGGACAAGTTTGCACTCTGACCGAAAACTCCGTCCTCGTAATTAACCGTACCGTTAGAAGTAACGGTAGCCGCGCCCATCGAGTCCTCTGCGTTTCCGTCAAAGGTCAGATAGGACTTAACGTCAGCGTCAGGCAGGAAGCTTGTAATATAACCGTCGCTGTCTTTGGTCGGAGTAGGTACGGATTCATAATCGCGAATGGGGTCAAACAGATTCGGCTCCTTGCCGTAATAACCGGCAAACTTCTCGATCTCGGCATCGGTCAGCGCACCGTCAAATATCATAAATTCATCTATGGCAGACGGAGATTCGGGATCGTATCCGCCGCCCTGACCGACGGTCAGGTTTTTCAGCGCGTCAATCGAAGTATCTTTCATAGCGTCGGGCATCTGAGTAGAATATACCTTGCCGAAGTCTTGGCAGATACGAACTTCCTGTGCCTCGCAGTCAACAGTCAACGTCACGTGCATCCAGCCCTTATTATAATCCTCCGGAAGATTCAAAGTGCTATTCATACGGTTAGTACCGTCATTAAAACTAAAACCGAGTTTCTCGTCGCGTATGCGGAGAAAGATACTTGCGCCGCTCTCTTCATCTTTGCTTGAGAAAACAGTGAAGTTAGACGCGTCCTTAATGTTGAGCCAGAAGGAAACTGTAAAGCCGTTTTTGTCGATCGCAATATTCTGAGTAGAAACACTGCCACTATCAAGGCACGCGCTCTCTCCGAAATATCCTTCCGCAAAGCTAATTTCTCCGTTTGCGGTAATTTCACCTTGAACGGGATCAGCGGTATCTCCGTCAAAAGGCAGATAGGCAAGTAATTTATGCTCGGATATTACGTCGGTTACAAACTTACCGCTATCTGCTGCGGGAGTAGAAACGTTCGCATGATAGCGAGGAATATCAGTGTAGACGTACTCAGGACGCTCGATTGCGGTGATGCCCTCAAACAAACCGCTCGGTATACGCGCAGTAAAGTTTTCGGGAATCTCGCAAGCAAACGCGTGAAGCACAATGGCTGCTACATCGCGTACCATCATATCGGAAATCTCGCCGTTTTTCTCAACGGTATGACCTGTTGCAGCAAACATAATGTTGCGCTCGCTCTCCTCGTTACCGCCGTGCGACTGTCCAAAACCGCCGTGGTCGGACGTTACGATAAACAGAGTCTCATCAAGAATCCCAAGTTCCTCATAGGTCTTATATATTTCGCCTATGTAGCTGTCGGCTCTCTCAATAGCTTTAAGCTGAATATCGGTGCCGTAGCCGTTCGAGTGACCCGCCGCGTCTACTTCATCAAACTGAACGAACAAAAATTCCGGCGTAACGTCTTTGACGTAGCTGCAGATGTCATCTTTCAAATGTGCATCGGTATCGGAGGTTTTCTTGTAAACGCCTATTCCCTCTTCAATGATACCGATATTAATAGAGTCCCAGAGGTTAAAGGACGCCATGGTCATATCCGGGTACTTCTCGCGCAGAATGCGGAATATGCTGGGATAATTTGATTTACTGTCGTACGATATTACGTCAACGATGCTGTTTTCCAGACCGTGAATCTCGGGAGCAATGCCGTGCAGCATCGAGCCCCAGTTTTGTGCGCTGATAGAGGGGAACTCACTCTGCATGGTGTAGGTAACAGCGCCGTCTTTGAAGATCTCGTCAATACAGGGAGTGTTTGCATCGGCGAAAAACGCGCCCGCGCCGTCTACGCCGATCAATGCAACGTATTTATAATCGGGTTCGGACGTAGTCGGTGGAGTCACCGGCTCGTCGGTTACGGTCGTATCCTCATCGGAAGTCGGCGGAGTTGCTTCATTGCATCCGCTGAGTCCGAGCGGCAGTAAAATACAAAGCAAAAGTAAAAATGAAAAAATGCGTGTAAAATTACTTCTCATAATTGTTTCCTCCAAATATGAAAATATAAAACTATCTTAATTATACCACGGCGCAAATCTAAAGTCAACGACATATGATTATCCGTTTTAGAGAACTCTGCCTTCGTACGGGCAAAGTTCTACCGTGCCGATCCCCTCAACCATGTCAGAAACATCGAATCGGGATAGATTAAACAGTACCGTATACATTTTTTGATCCGTGCCTTTGATGCGAACGGCACGCACGGAAGGATCAGAACAGGAAAGAACGCGGCATTCATTTGAAAGCAACTCCGTTTCGGCGCTGTCTGCATTTGTGCGGATCGCCACACCGAAATCAAGAATACGTTCACCCATCTGATACCATTTCGGAGTATCTATATACGTTGTATAGATCTCATCTACCTTGAGCATTCCGCGCTCGTAGCAGTATTTATCCTTGAGACCGATCGTTCTGTTTGGATTAGAATGTACGGTGAGTGGATCTCCGTAAATTGAAGCAAGTCCAATTCGCTGATCCACACAGACCGTTTTTTCCGTGCAGACATAATCACGCTGATAACCGTTAAACAGATCGTTCGGTATATTCAGATGCAGTCCTTTGATCTTCAAAAGATGGCAATGTCTGATCGCCTCTGCATACTGGAGCGTTACCGTTGTAGCACCGTCAGGCAGTGCCGCATAAAGAAGAGACAGCTCAACGTTTTGTTCTTCGCTCTTACTTTCATCAAGCATACTCCACGTGCGTGCAACCGTACGTCCCGTGGTAACGAATCCGCCGGTAAGCATCGTCTCATGGTGTTCTTCTATCAAATGTTCATTAAACTGTCCGTCACCCTCGAACATACTGGTCAAGTTCCGATTCCATTCAGCGAGAGAGCTGTCGCAGAGAGGAAGACACAAGCCCTGCGGTTTTTCCGATGACAACCATACAAAGGAGGACATGGAATCCTTGTTTCTAACAAAACACGCGCCGTGATATTCATCATACCACCGGAACGGCTCTTCATGCAGTTTTTTCTGCCCGGATTTTTCAAGCTCCGGCCAAGTGCGGTGAAGATAGGCTCCCTGTGCGGCAGAGACGGCTCTGTCAGATTCCAGTCGTGCAAAATACAGCGGCGCCCGCTCACGGAACAGCTCAACACGGGTGGAGAGGAAGGTTCCGTCATTGTTTTCCGCTTGCTCCAGCTGTACGAGTTTCTGCCACTGCTCTTCAAGAGAAGCGGTGTTTTCATTAAACTGATCCGCTGCAAGGCATAAAACCGTATTTAAGTAATCCTGGCAGTAACAATAGCGGATACGGCTGTCCCCGCCGATGCGAAGCAGTCTTCCGTCGGGGAAAATACACTTTCGCACTAAATCCCATGCTTTTTCCGAATTGGTATAGATCCACGCGGGAGGCTCTATGCCGTATCTTTTATATGTGAAATGCAGATAAGCAAGCTGTGACAGGGTAATAACTATATATCCGATATTCAAATAATGATGGTGATTCGTTGCAAAAGATTCAAAGAAATTGGCACCGACAAACCACTCCTCGTCGCACTGAGATGGAATGGAAATAGCGTTTAATATCAAAGCTCTGCCCTTTTGTATATACAGCTCCTTATTTGCACAGTCCGGGTACATTAACGTACAGCGCAACAAAAAAGCTCCGTTCCAGAAATTGCTTTCGGGTTTATTGTTTTCTACAAGTCCGGCTTTGATCTGATACTCGTTCAAGAGAAAATCTGCTTCGGACAAAAAAACGCGCCGAATTGCAAGGTGATCGCTTTCTGTCAAATACGGTGCCAGAGCATCAAGAGCAAATACCATACGCTCGATACCAAGCACGCTGATCCAAGTATGACCCCAGCGTTCATTTTCATTGTTGGTTAAATGATATTCGCCCGTCAAATGCGTGGCAAGTGAATACCGCAGGCAGGAAATGGCCGTTTCAAGCAGCGTTTGTTTAGTGATTCCGGCTTTTTTCTCATCGAAAAGCGGATCGGTACAAGCAATAGCGAAAGCGCATAGCGCTTTTTGATTTGTCTGTACTCCCCAGCTGTTGGTGCCGTCACCGTAGTAACTGAGATCAGATCTGTCCGGGCAAACGGTAACCTCTTTGCAAGCCTGTGCGATCCATGGAATCAGCGTTTCCATATATATTTCGTGTAAAGACATTTTTTCTCCTCAATCTTAGGGTCTCAAGATGAATTTTTCAGATTCTTTAAGTTCAAGCTGGTCGATAACCGTTTCAGCGGTTATCGGTTTGAACGAAAATTCGTGAGGGAAATGAGTGTCAGAGCCGAAAAAGAATTTACAGCCTTCCTCTCGTGCGATATAGTAGGGGCGGAATACCGAAGGATGAGTCTCGGGAGTATGCTGCGGCATTTCCTTGAGCGTATGGTTACGCATAGACGCCAAATTGATCTCAACACCGATACCGAGCTGTGCCGCAGTTTTGAAAAGTCTGTGGAACTCGGAGTCGGGTATTGAATCAAGCACGCAGCGATAGAGCTCCTCACTGGGGCCCATAACCGAGCCGACGGGATGCGTAATACCCGCCTTGTGGTGAGGAATATCTGCATTGAAGATAGCATCAAAACGGCGCACGTACGCCTTTGCGCGCTCGGGAATAGACTCCTCGGGAGTACCGTCAAACTTAAACCACGTAGGGCCAAGGTGCGTCGCGGAAAGAAGAATGAAATCAAAATCATCAAAGGTTCTGCGATTGGCACCAAGCGTACCGTCCGGCGCAATATCAGCCTCTGCTCCGATCAGCATGCGGATACCGTCCTCCTGCGGATAGGGCTGTAAGCTGTGGATAACGTCGTTGCCGATGTCGCCGTGCTTGACGTCGGTGGGAATACGGTCATCCCAATAATGGTCGGTCGTGATAACCGTCTTGAGATTGTTTTTCTTGGCATACTCCAAAATAACCTCCGGGGTATTATCTTTACCTCCGGTAAGACAGCTGTGAATATGAAAATCATGGTCAAAAACGTAACGCATAATATCCTCCATTCCGCCGCGCGGCAGAATTTTATCGAATTTTAATACCTATATTATAGTATTAATTGTAGGAAAAATCAAGGTTTTCCACGCTTCTGTTTATAAATAATCAGACACATCACCCGGGTAAAGCCCAAAGCGATGTGTCTGATTTTTTATTTATTAATTTAAACGGACTTTTCTTCGCGGAATTTGCGAAGATCTTCCTCTGCAATACGAACGTTATCCGCAACGTCTTTCTGTTGCCACGGCGCAAGACAAGAACTGTAGAAGAAGAAAGCTACTCTCGTCTCATATTCTGTCATTTTGCCGCTTTTTACCATATCCAGAGTATACTCAATCAGAGGCGTTCTGTCATATTCCACTGCGCGAA
>CAZGHD010000115.1:0-6909 GCA_964525525.1 uncultured Lachnospiraceae bacterium
GGCGCTCGCCGTCCTTAGAGAAAGAAACTACGGAAGGAGTTGTTCTCGCTCCTTCGGGATTGGGGATAACTATGGGCTCGCCGCCCTCATATACTGCAACGCAAGAGTTTGTAGTACCAAGATCTATACCAACTATTTTTCCCATTTTTAAATACCTCCTAAAATAAATGGTTTATGAAAATTTGATTAGTTTTCGTTTTGAGTTTTATCAGTTAGCAACCTTTACCATTGCGTAACGGATTATCTTATCTTCGCGGCGGAAGCCCTTTTGAAGAACCTCGATCACTTCATTTTCGCCGTAGTTGTCATCCTCAACGTGCATTACGGCGTTGTGTATCTCGGGGTCAAACTGTTTGCCCATAGCTTCAATTTCGGTGATGTCCATTTTTGCCATAGCGTCGTCAAAGCTTTTGAGAAGCAGGGAAATACCCTCTGCCATACTCTCACTGTCTGCGTACTGTGCCGCGCGCTCCATATTATCGTATATAGGGAGGATGTACGCGACCGCGTCTGAATATGCGTCTGAATAAATATTGTCGCGCTCTTTTTGCGTGCGACGGCGGAAATTATCGTATTCCGCAAGCACGCGCATATATTTGTCGCTCTGCTCGGAGAGTTCTTTTTCTTTGTCAGACAATGACTTTTTCAACTCGTCAAGCTCGGCTTTGAGCTTCTTTGCGTCAGATTTAGATTCTTTGTCGCTTTTCTTTTTTGAGCTTTTTTCTTCGGTTGCAACAGTTTCTTTTTCGCACTCGGGATTATCGAGAACTTCGTCTTGCTTTTTTTCGGACATTTAATTATCTCCTTGTGTTTTTGTGTCGCCCGCATCACCGATGAGATCGTTTCCGTTTATTATATCGGAAATGGTTGATGAAAGTTGATTTACTGTGGTGATAACGCGGGAATAGTTCATACGGCACGGACCGATTATTCCTATCGCGCCAACAGTACGGCCGGCACTTTTTATTGTTTTGAAGATGAACGTTGAATTATTCATCGTGTTTACGCTTGTTTCTGAGCCGATAAAGACGTTTACCGCGTTTTCATCTGCTTGAGAGACGATGTCGAGCAGTTCGTCTTTTTTCTCGAAAAGGTTTAGCATATCCTTGAGCTTGGATATATCGGAATACTCAGGATACTGGAGCAGAAGATTCGCGCCCTCAACTTTAACGTCTCCGTTGTCTATCTCGCTGATTACCTCGTAAATGCTCTTTATCGCGGGATTTACGATATAACAGTATATTCCCATTCTTGCTTCTATATCCATTATTTTGGGAAGGGTGATCTCGTCTGCTGTGATGCCCGAAATACATTCGGTAAGCACAGAGCCGAGCTTGATTATCTCTTCCTTGGGACATCCGAAGCCGAGTTTGATGTACTTTGTCTTAACGGAATTTACGTTTGTGAGCATAACGAGCACGAAGCTGGATTCGTCAAGCGGGATCGTCTCAAAACGCTCTATCATAGCGCTTCTCGGTCTCGGCTTCATTGAAAGACCGGTGTAATTGGTCATAGACGAGGCTATTTTGGTAGCGCGTTCGAGCAGCTTGTCAAGCTCGGTCATTTTTGCTGTCATCAGCTGATTGAGCTCTGAAATCTCCTGAGCCGTCATACTGTATTTTTGCAGAAGCGCGTCAACGTAAAAACGGTATCCGAGATCGGACGGAACTCGACCTGCCGAGGTATACGGATGCTCAAGATACCCGAGGGCCTCAAGCTCTGCCATTTCATTTCTTATGGTAGCAGGAGAGTAGGCGAGTTGCTTATACTGCGTCAAGTACTTTGATCCGACCGGCTCGCCTGCGTCTATATGAGCGTCGATAATTGCTTTGAGTATCAGTTTTTTTCTCGGACTCAGATTATGATCGGGTAACATCGCAGTAAATTCACCTCCATAAACAAAATGAAAAGCCGTAAAACGGATACGTTTTAGCACTCTTTGCACTCAAGTGCTAACTCATACATAAAATTTACCATTTTACGGCTTAAAAGTCAATATATTTTGATGTTTTTATTTGTTAATTATTTATGAATAAGTATGAATTCAGATACTTCGGAGGGGTCTTCAAGGCTGTGGGGATGATGATTGCAATCAGGCTTGAGTATAGCCTTTATCGTGCCTCCGAGGCGTTCGTATTCAGCAACGAACAGCTCGCCGTTTTCGCAGTAGGGAACTACCGAGTCGACAAGACCTGCAACAAGGATACAGGGAATCTTGTTTTCAACGAGAGTAGGTATCTTATCAAGGGGATTGCCTTTGAAGTTTTTAGCACTCTCATCGGTCAAGTCGTAAAGTGCTTTACACTGCTCCCAGCATTCAGCATCTCCGGAGGTAATACCCTCAGTACAGGGCCAGCTTTTGATGTCGCACACGGGTGCGTCAAGATAGATGACTGCAATGTCGCTCGGGTGAGCTGCGGTGTAGTTTACAGTGTAAAGACCGCCGCGGCTGAAGCCGAACATAACCGCTTTTTCGTTTAACTTATACTCTTTTACGAACTCGTCGCGGAAGGTTTTCATGAGTGCGATAGCCTGAGGTGCACCGTACATATCGCTTACACCGTAGTATGCGAGCGCCCAACCCTTGGACAAAAGGTCCATATCTACCGTATCAAAAGCAGAGAAGAACTCCGCTCTCCATACCCAGGGATTACTCTCGGCGGGAGTTTTAGGAAGAACTATAAGTCCTTCGTGACCGTTAAAGGTAAAATCATGTCTTTCGTATCCGCGCCAATCGGATACCTTTACGTTTTCGATCTTCATTTGTTTTTCTCCTTGTCAAATATTTTTTTAAGATATTGTCCTGTATAAGAATTCTCGTTTTGTGCGACCTCTTCCGGCGTACCGCAGGCAACCAGTGTGCCTCCTCTGTCTCCGCCCTCGGGACCGAGGTCTATTATGTGATCCGCGGTTTTAATTATATCAAGATTGTGCTCGATAACGATAACAGTGTTGCCGGAATCGACCAGCTTTTGAAGCATGGCTATCAGTTTTCTGACGTCGTCACTGTGAAGTCCTGTTGACGGCTCGTCAAGCAGATAGATTGTCTTTCCGGTACTCCTGCGGGAAAGCTCGGTTGCAAGCTTGACTCTCTGCGCTTCACCGCCGGACAGAGTGGTAGACGATTGTCCTATCTTTATATATCCGAGACCTACGTCGTACAGAGTCTGTAATTTCTTCTGTATAGAGGGCAATCCGTCAAAGAAGGAAACTCCTTCTTCTACGGTCATTTCAAGCACGTCGTAGATATTTTTGCCCTTGTAGCGAACCTCAAGTGTCTCGCGGTTGTATCTTTGACCGTGGCAAACGTCACACTTGACGTAAACGTCAGGCAAAAAGTGCATTTCTATGCGTTTTACACCGTCTCCCTCGCACGCTTCGCAACGGCCGCCCTTGATATTGAAAGAGAAGCGTCCGGGCTTGTAACCTCTTGCTTTTGCATCGGGAGTTTTTGCAAACAGATCGCGAATCTCTCCGAAAAGTCCGGTGTAGGTAGCGGGATTTGAACGCGGAGTTCTTCCAATGGGGCTTTGATCTATCGCGATTATCTTGTCGAGATACTCGATTCCTTCGATCTTTTTGTGCTTGCCGGGATAGGTTATCGCGCCGTTAAGCTCGTCCGCAAGTACCTCCTGAACGATGGAATTGACGAGTGAAGATTTACCCGAGCCGGAAACGCCGGTAACACAGATGAGACAGCCGAGCGGGAATTTAACGTCTATATTTTTAAGGTTGTTTTCTTCAGCACCGTAAACGGTGAGGTAATTTCCGTTACCTTTTCTGCGTTCTGCTGGAATTTCTATTTTCATTCTGCCGGACAGATAAGCTCCGGTAATGGAATTCGGATCTTTTTTGATCTCGTCAGGCGTACCTGCGGCGACCACTTTTCCGCCGTGGATTCCTGCGCCGGGACCTATATCCACGATGTAGTCGGATGCTTCCATCGTTTCTTCGTCATGCTCAACGACTATAACGCTGTTGCCTATATCACGCAGAGATTTCAGCGTGTTTATGAGCTTGCTGTTATCGCGCTGGTGCAGACCTATACTCGGCTCGTCAAGAATGTAAAGCACTCCGACAAGGGAGGAACCGATCTGCGTCGCAAGACGGATTCTCTGCGCCTCTCCGCCGGAAAGAGTTCCCGATCTGCGCGAGAGAGTGAGATATTCGAGCCCTACGCTTTTGAGAAATCCAAGACGCGAACGGACTTCTTTTAGTATTTCTTTTGCTATTATCGATTCGGTCTCGGTCAGCTTGAGCGCCTCTACAAAGTCAAGTGCTTCCGATACCGATTTGTTACAAAACTCGTCGATATTTTCGCCTCCGACAGTTACGGAAAGGGAAGTATCGGAAAGCCTGCGTCCCTTACACTTGGGACAGGGAATCTCCTCAACGAACATCTCGTAATAATCGTTTCCGTACATCGCGAGACGCTGTTCGATAATGTTTACAAGACCGTCGTAACGCACCGTCTGGTGTGCAACCTCACCGCCGAAATAGCGGTCGACGGTGTAAAGCTGTTCGCCTGTGCCGTAAAGCAGGGCGTTAAGCGCGTCTTTGGAGAATTTTTTGAGCGGAGTATCAATGGTGTAACCGAGATAGTCAACTACTGCCATAAGCAGAGGACCGTTCCAGCTCTCTTTTGCTATGGTTTTGAATCCGTTTACCACGATAGCTCCCTCGGACAAGGAAAGCGCCTTGTTTGGGATTATCTTGGTAGGGGAAACCCTGCGTTTTACACCGATACCGGAACATTCGGGACAAGCACCGAATGGATTATTGAACGAGAACATTCTCGGCTCAAGCTCACCGAAGCTGATGCCATGCTCCTCGCAGGCGTAATTCTGCGAAAATTCAATAAGCTCCTCAGCTTCTCCGTCACGCGGAACTGTCAGAACGTTTACGTGTCCGTCTGCGAGATTAAGAGCAGTCTCGACCGAGTCTGCAAGGCGGCTCTTAATATCATTTTTCATTATAAGACGGTCTATGATTATATCAATGTCGTGCTTCTTGTTTTTTTCAAGAGAGATGGTGTCGTCAAGCTCGTACTGAATACCGTCAACTCGGACACGTGCGTAACCGCTTTTCTTTGCGTCGGCAAAAATTTTTTCGTGCATACCTTTTTTACCGCGAACGAGCGGAGCGAGCACGAGAAATCTTGTTCCTTCGGCGAGTCGGCAGATACTGTCGATTATAACGTCGGTGGACTGCTGTTTTATCTCTTTGCCGCAAACGGGGCAGTGCGGGATACCGATTCTCGCGTAGAGAAGTCTCAGATAGTCATATATTTCAGTGACGGTACCGACTGTAGATCTCGGGTTTTTTGACGTGGTTTTCTGATCTATCGATATAGCGGGAGACAGACCTTCAATCATGTCTATATCCGGCTTATCGAGCTGACCGAGGAATTGACGCGCGTACGAGGAGAGCGATTCAACGAATCTTCTGTGTCCTTCCGCGTATATCGTGTCAAAAGCGAGAGAGGATTTTCCTGAGCCGGAAAGTCCCGTGAATATAACGAGCTTGTCTCTCGGAATTGTGATGTCTATATTTTTGAGATTATTGACTCTTGCACCGCGAACGGTGAGATTTTTTGCCATAGTTTACCTCAAGATTTATTTTGATTTTTTGAGTTCGTTTATCTTGTCGCGCAGGAACGCTGCTTTTTCAAATTCAAGCGCGTGCGCTGCGGCGCGCATTTCTTTGGTGAGCTGTTCTACGAGACTGTCTCTGTCGTTTGCGCTCATCTTTTTCTTGGATTTCTTTGCCTTTGCGGCGGAGTCGTCTGTCGCGGCGATGTCTATAAGCTCTCTTACTTCTTTGCTTACCGACTTCGGAGTGATACCGTTTGCTTTATTGTAATCCATCTGTATCTTTCGGCGTCGCTCGGTCTCTCCGATCGCGTTTTTGATGGATTTTGTCATAACGTCGGCGTACATGATGACTCTGCCGTTTTCGTTTCTTGCGGCGCGGCCTATCGTTTGTATCAGCGCAGTTTCGGAACGGAGCAGACCTTCTTTATCCGCGTCAAGTATCGCAACCAGCGAAACCTCTGGAATATCAAGTCCCTCTCTGAGAAGGTTGATTCCCACGAGAACGTCAAAAACGCCGAGACGAAGATCTCGTATGATCTCCATTCTCTCCATTGATTCAACGTTATGATGAATATATTTTACTTTTATTGAATTGGTTTCAAGATAGTCTGTGAGCTCTTCCGCCATTTTCTTCGTGAGAGTAGTTACGAGAACTCGCTCACCCCTTGATACACAGCCGCGTATCTCGGAGATAAGGTCGTCTACCTGCCCCTCTATCGGGCGTACCGATATTTCGGGGTCTATAAGGCCGGTGGGGCGGATGATCTGCTCGACCGTATACTCGGAATGCTCCTTTTCGTAGTCGCCCGGCGTTGCACTGACGTATATGACCTGATTTACCTTGCTTTCAAATTCATCAAAATAAAGCGGCCTGTTGTCGTAAGCGGACGGAAGGCGGAACCCGTAATCTACCAGATTTTGCTTTCTTGCCTTGTCGCCGCCGCTCATACCGCGTATTTGCGGGAGGGAAACGTGCGATTCGTCAACAAAGATGAGAAAATCTGACGGAAAATAGTCGATCAGAGTGTACGGGGTAGATCCCGGAGCTCTGCCGGAAAGTACTCTCGAATAGTTCTCAACTCCCGAGCAGAAACCGATCTCGCGAAGCATCTCGAGATCGTACTTGGTGCGCTGTTCTATGCGCTGCGCTTCAAGAAGCTGGTTGTTTTGCTCGAAATACTTTATTCTGTCCCACATCTCGTCCTCTATTTCGGCAAGTGCTTTTTCGCGCTTGTCGTCAGACACGGCGTAGTGGGTAGCAGGATAGATCGAGTAATATTTCAGCGGGCGCAATATCTCGCCTGTCAGAGTGTTT
>CAZGHD010000116.1:0-6871 GCA_964525525.1 uncultured Lachnospiraceae bacterium
CTCCCAAAGCAGAATCCGCTCAGAGTGGCGGAAATGCGCTTGAGTTCGTAAAGGGCGTTATCAAAAACTTTGGTATTGAGGCCGAGGTTGCCGAGTCTATCGGCGAGGACGGCGCTACTCTGCTCACCATCTCCGGCAAGGAGGCAGGCGTTCTTATAGGTCACCACGGTGACACTCTTGATTCTCTTCAGTATCTTGCAAACCTTACTGCAAATCACCGCAGAGAAGAAGAGAACAGAGATTACCAGAAGATAGTTATCGATATTGAAGGTTACCGTGCTAAACGTGAGGAGACTCTCCGCGCGCTTGCACGCCGCGTAGCTGAAAAGGTTGTTAAATACCGCAAGAGCGTAACTCTTGAGCCGATGAGCCCGGGTGAGCGCAGAATCATTCATTCCGAGATTCAGGATATAGAAGGTGTTTGCACCACGTCGGTAGGTTCTGACGATAACCGTAAGGTAGTAGTTTATCTTGAAGGAACTTCTCCTTCTTCTGACAGATCGCGATACCGCGGCGGCAGAAACAACTATAACCGTTCCAAAAAGAATCAGGCTCCTTCCGAAAACACGGAAGAGTAATACCGTAAATATTAGTTAAAGCAACAAAAGTTAAAAATCGCAGAAGGCAGAATCTTCTCAAATCAATTCTGCGTTTTGCGATTTTTGCGCTTTTATGGAGTAAAAATGACACAAAACAAAACGATAGCCGCAGTATCGACGCCTCACGGCAGAGGCGGAATAGCGGTTATAAGAATATCCGGCGCTGATGCTGTCGTGATAGCGGAAAAGTGCTTTTCGCCTGCCGGCAAAAGAACTCTTTCCGACATTCCCGGCGGCAGTGTGGTGTACGGAGAAATAAAAGACGGAAGTGAGAGAATAGACGACGGTGTGGCGGCGGTGTTTCGTGCACCGAGATCTTTTACCGGAGAAGACGTGGTGGAGATAAGCTGCCACGGAGGAATTCTCAATACCCAGCAGGTGCTTGGCGCGATCTTTGCTGCAGGCGCGGAACCGGCAGAGGCGGGAGAGTTTACCCGCCGTGCGTTTATAGCAGGTAAGCTGTCTCTTACCGAGGCGGAGGCTGTTGCCGACGTGATAGACGCGAGTACTGTTGGAATGCTTAAACTCTCGCGCAACGCGGCGGGTGGTAAACTTTCTGCGAAAATAAACGAGCTGTACGACAGAATAATCGAGCTTACCGCGTCGGTGTATGCGATAATAGATTATCCCGAGGAGGATCTCAGTGACGTTTCGGGCGAGGAACTTCGAGAGAGACTGTTTGAGTTCTCTAAAGATATTGACGGACTGCTCTCTACCTACAAAGCGGGACGCGCGATAAGCGACGGAATAGAGACCACCATTTGCGGTCGTCCCAACGTCGGTAAAAGTGCGGTGTATAACCGACTTTTAGGCGAGGACAGGGCGATAGTTACCGATACAGCGGGTACAACGAGAGATCTGCTTTACGACAGAGTTGCGCTTGGCGACGTTACGCTTAATCTGTGTGACACGGCAGGCGTTCGAGACGCGCAGGATCATATCGAGCGGATAGGAATTGAACGCGCGATAGAGCGCGCAAAAAAATCCGAGCTCGTTTTGTTCGTTTTTGACGGCTCGGCAGAGCTGTCACGCGAGGATACCGAGCTTATAGAAGCTATCGGACTTGAAGGTACGAGATGCTCGATAGCGCTGATAAACAAATCCGATCTTGACTCGAAGATAGACAGAGCAAAAATAGAAGAACTCTTTGACACTGTCATAGATATTTCGGCAAAAAGCGGAGACGGATTTGATAAGCTGACCGAAGCGGTGACAGAACTTTACGTCGGCGGAGACATCAGTGTGTCCGAAACACCGATTCTTTACAACGCGCGCCAGTATTCCGCTATAAGCCGGGCAAAACAAAGCGTTGACAGAGCGTTTTCCGCGCTT
The DNA here is from genome assembly GCA_964525525.1 of uncultured Lachnospiraceae bacterium. Lineage (GTDB taxonomy): Bacteria > Bacillota > Clostridia > Oscillospirales > CAG-272 > RGIG2161. The sequence goes on from CAZGHD010000116.1 coordinate 1,932, forward strand.
GATGCGGGATTTTCTCCAGACGTTGCGTCGGTCGATCTTGAATCGGCGCTCGCGGCACTTGGCGAATGTGACGGACGTGCGGTCGGCGAGGACATAGTAAGTAATATCTTCAGCCGATTCTGCGTGGGAAAATAATGGAAGTGACTTATGGAAGAAAAAAGATTTAAGAAAAACGACAGCGGTTTCGTGTGCGCAAACTGCGGATTTGAGGTGGAGCCGCTCGGCTACACCTCGCGTAATCACTGCCCCAAGTGTCTTTGCTCCTTGCACCTTGACGTAAATCCCGGTGACAGAGCAAGTGATTGCGGCGGGGTTATGGATCCGATAGGCGCGGAGACCGATCCTAAAAAGGGATATATTATAATTCACAAGTGCCGCAAGTGCGGAGAGATACGCCGCAACAAGGCGGCTCACGAGGCAAAGGTTCAGCCGGACGATATGGAAAAGCTGATAGCGCTCACGGTGAAGAAGTTTTAAGTAAATTATATTTTGGAAGGTGATACCATGGTAGAAAACAATGCTAAAGTTGAAAAAGGCGGAATATCTGTCGAAACGGCGCAGATATTTCCTATAATAAAAAAGTGGCTCTATTCGGATAAGGATATATTCCTTCGTGAGATAGTGTCTAATGCTTGCGACGCTTGTACTAAACTGCGCCGTCTTTCTTCTCTCGGTCAGGTGCACGATATTCCGGACGATTACAAAATAACCGTCAGCGTCAACAAGAGTGAGAGAACTATTACCGTTGAGGATAACGGTATAGGTATGACCGAGGACGAGCTTAAAAGGTATATTTGCCAGATAGCTCTGTCCGGCGCACTTGAATTTATAGAAAAATACGAGGGTGATGGAGAAGGCGACAATTCCGCCGGAATAATCGGTCATTTCGGACTTGGATTTTATTCTTCGTTTATGGTCAGCGATACGGTTGACGTTATTACCCGTTCTTACACCGGCGAGCCCGCGCATAAATGGGTTTGCACCGAGAGCGGTGAATACGAGCTGTTTGAGGATGATCGAGAGCAGCGCGGTACTGCGGTAGTAATGCACATAGCGGAGAGTGAGAGCGAGTATCTTGAAAAGAATAAGCTCATGGAAATCCTGAGAAAATATTGCTCATTTATGCCGGTTGAGATATTCTTCGTTGACGAAGAAGCAGAGGAAAAAGAGAAGTCTGAAGGTCACGACTGCGACTGCGATTGTGACGACTGCAAGGAAAAGCCGATAAACGACACTCATCCGCTTTGGCTCAAACAGGCGTCCGAGTGTACCGAGGAAGATTACAAAGACTTTTACGGAAAGGTGTTCTTCGATTTCAAGGAACCGCTTTTCCACATTCATATAAACGCAGATTATCCGCTTAATTTCAAGGGTATTCTTTACTTTCCGAAGATCGCTCACGAGTACGAGAGTCTTGAGGGAGAGGTAAAGCTCTACTATAATCAGGTGTTTGTTGCGGATAATATAAAAGAAGTAATTCCCGAGTATCTTACTATGCTCAAGGGTGTGCTTGACTGTCCCGAGCTTCCTCTTAACGTGTCGAGAAGCTATCTTCAGAACAACAGCTACGTTACCAAGCTTTCCGCGCACATCGTCAAAAAGGTTGCGGACAAGATAAACGGTATGTACAACACCGAAAGGGAAGAGTTTGAAAAGATTTGGGACGATCTCAAGACTTTCGTTGAGTACGGCTGTATGCGCGACAGAAAATTCTACGACAGAGTTAAGTCCTCCGTGCTTCTCAAGCTTTGCGACGGAAGTTACACTAACGTAGACGGTTATCTTGAGTCCGCGAAAGAAAAGCACGAAAACACGGTATATTACGCAACCGATAAGATAACACAGGCTCAGTATATCTCTATGCTTGAGTCGCAGGGTATCAGCGTCGTTCTTTTTGATAAGATGATAGACACGCAGTTTATCAACGTAATAGAGACCGACCGCGCGGGGGTTAAATTTGTGCGTGTGGATGCTGACGTAGCGTCTGCTCTCAAGGGCGACGGCGAGATATATGAAAACAATGAGCTTGCAGAGCTTTTCAAAAAGATAAGCGGAAACGAAAAGCTTGAGGTAAAATTTGAAAATCTCAAAGAAGAAAAGCTTCCTGCGATGATCACCATATCCGAGCAGTCAAGACGTATGGAAGATATGATGAAGATGTACGCTATGGCGGGACAGAATATGGGCGGTAATTTCCCGCTTGAGAGTACTCTGATTCTCAATAGCTCAAACTCTCTCGTACGTAAAATGGGAGATAATTTGGAAGACGCGAAGACCGAGCGAATTGCCGAGCAGGTATACGCGCTTGCGCTTATGTCGCAAAGACAGCTTACTGCAGATGAGATGCAGAAGTTCCTTCATAACAGCTTCGATATGCTCGGCGAATACTAATTTTGAGGTTTGATGTATTATGTCATCAGTTTGGGGAAAAAATATAAAAGTTTCAGTGTTTGGTGAATCTCACGGCAACGGTATAGGTGCAGTGATAGACGGATTTCCTGCAGGAATGAAGGTAGACGAGGCGCTTATTGACGCGTATATGAAAAGACGCGCGCCGGGCGGACGTCTCGCTACTCCGAGAAAAGAGGCGGACGCACCGAAGGTGCTTTCGGGCATCTATAACGGCTATACTACCGGCGCGCCTATATCGGTAATCATCGAGAATACCTCACAGCGTTCTTCCGACTATACGCCGGAGATCCCTCGCCCGTCACACGCAGATTATCCCGCTTTCGTTAAGTACGGCGGCTTTGGTGATATAAGAGGCGGAGGTCACTACTCCGGCAGACTTACTGCTCCGCTTGTGTTCGCCGGCGCGCTTGCCGTAACCGCTCTTGCCGAAAAAGATATTCACGTCGGTGCTCATCTTTCCGGTGTCGGCGGTGACAGATACGGCTCGTTTTCGTTAAACGATATAAAAAAAGAGGAGCTTTACGCTCTGAAAAATAAAGAACTTCCGATAATTGACGACGCGGCAGCGGCTCGATTTGAAGAAAAAATAGCGGAGCTTCGCGCGGCGGGAGATTCTGTCGGCGGGGTTATTGAATGTGCCGTTATCGGTGTTCCGGTTGGAGTCGGCTCTCATATGTTTGACAGCGTTGAGGGCAGAATTTCTTCCATCCTTTTCGGAGTGTCCGGAATCAAAGGCGTGGAATTCGGTAAAGGCTTTGACCTTTCAAGCGGTCGCGGAAGCGAAATGAACGACCAGTACTGCATAAAAGACGGTCAGGTCGTTACTCTTTCAAACAACTGCGGAGGAATAGCGGGAGGTATGACCACCGGCTCTCCCATAGTGTTCCGTGCGGCGATGAAACCGACTCCGTCGGTTGCGCTTGAGCAGAATACGGTTGATCTTAATAAAAATATTGAAATAAAACATTCCATTCACGGCAGACACGATCCGTGTATCGCTTTGCGCGCTGTTCCTGTTATTGAATGTGCGGCGGCTCTCGCGGTTTTTGATATGCTGCTTGACAGCCCTGCTGTTTTGAGATGAAGTGGAGCACAGATAAATTGAGCGGCGCACTTGACTCGGTCTCGCATAATCTGTCGGTAATTTCGCAGAGTATAAGCGATGCGAGGGAAGTTCTGGCCTCTCAATATTACGATATTGCAAATTTGATACTTTCTGCTGCAAAAGAAGACGTTTCTCAAGGCATTTTACTGCGTGACGCTGTCACTAACCGTTTTTATGAAGCAGTTTCCGCGCTTGACAAACGTTCCGACCGAGCGATAGCGCAAAACAAAGAGTTCATATCTTTCGGCGCGGAGGCTGATGCGGAGCGCGGATGCATAAAACTGTGCGATAATATGCTCGCTTTATCCGAAAAATATTTCGGGCACAGATTTTCAGCGTCGGATTTTATAGAAACCGACAGCGAGGAGCTCCCCGATTACGCGCTTGGACTGGTTTCGTATTTCAAAAACATATACGCAGATATGGCGTACGAATCATTTTCGGAATACATGAACTCTCCGAGAGCGGCGTATCAAAACGATTTTTCGTCGGTTTGCGAGTTCGTTTATAACGGAGAATGCGAGTACGGAATATTGCCGTTTGAAAATTCTTCGGATGGACTCCTTACCTCTTTTTACAGCCTGATAACTCGATACGAACTAAAAATAGTCAGACAATGCACAGTTTTGCAGGCTGACGGACAGAGTGAGACGAAATTCGTTCTTCTGAAAAAGAAGCTCGCGTTTGAAGCTGTTGCGGATAGCAGTAGATGCGCGGAGATCGTGTTTTCGCCCGACGGTAAAAATGGGCTTTCCTCCATTCTATCTGCGATAGAGTGTGTCGGAGGCGAAACTCTGCGAGTCAACGCAGTGAGACGTCCTTACGACGGGGCGTATAACTACGGAGTGGCATTTGCGTGCAGTGAGAGTCAGCTCGATCTGCTGATGATCTATTTAACGGTGCGAAACGTGCAGTATAATCTGCTCGGGTTTTACTCTTATTCTTGATTGAAAGGAAGATAATAATGGCAAAACATATAGTATATAAAACAAAAGGTACCTGCTCAAGGCAGATAGACGTTACACTTACCGACGACGGAATAGTTGAGGAAGTGGTGTTTCTCGGAGGATGCAGCGGTAATACCACCGGTATCTCCGCGCTCGTTAAGGGAATGAAAGCGGAGGATGCTATATCCCGTCTTTCGGGAATTAAGTGCGGATTTAAGCCCACCTCCTGTCCGGATCAGCTTGCCAACGCTCTCAAAGAAGCACTTTGATAAGGAGAAAACGGTATGAATTATATGGATGAATATAAAAGATGGCTCACTGAGGAGTCTCTTGATGAAAAGAGCAGAGCAGAACTGCTCGCAATTTCGGATGACGAAGAGGACATAGAGTTCCGCTTTTCTTCGCCGCTTCAGTTTGGAACTGCGGGACTTCGCGGAATAATGATGGCGGGTACCAACGCGATGAACGTTTATACC
>CAZGHD010000117.1:0-6824 GCA_964525525.1 uncultured Lachnospiraceae bacterium
CCCTGACCTCTAGCGTGACAGGCTAGCGTTCTAACCAACTGAACTACCGGGCCGTATTCGCGAGTGTTACTACACCCGCACAAGTGAACGGCGATTACTCACCGAACTGGTGGGAACAATAGGGCTCGAACCTATGACCCTCTGCTTGTAAGGCAGATGCTCTCCCAACTGAGCTATGCTCCCATACCGTGTGTGGCTCAAGCTCTCACTCACACGCTTATCTCTCGTGCTTTTGTGTTTTGCTTTGTGCCTCACAACGGATATTATTATACCACAGACATTCCCATTTGTCAACACTTTTTTTGAAAAAAATTATATTTTTTTCAACTTTATTTTTTCTCTTTTTTTGAGGTCGCTTCAGAGAGAAGTTTCTCTATTTCTGCCTCACCGAAAAGATACTTATTGTTGCAGAAATGGCAACTGAGTTCGATGGATTTTTCCTCTCCCGCTTCTTCCTTTTCTTTGAGAATATTCATTATCTCGTCACGACCGAGGCTTATAAGAACTTTCTCGGAACGCTCGCGCGAACAATCGCACAGATACTCTACCTCTATCTCGTCAAACACATCGTATTCAATGCCCGCGAGAGCTATATCTGCGATCTCCTTATTGCTCTTTCCCTCGTCAAACAAGCGAGTAACGTTTGAAAGCGACTGTGCGTTTGCTTCTATAGCGTCAACCGTCTCGGGTGCTGCAAACGGAAGAAGCTGTACCATAACGCCTCCCGCCGCGCGGCAGGAATAATCTCTGTCCACCAAAACGCCAAGCGCGCAAACAGTGGGAACCTGCTCGCTGTTAGCGTAATACGCGGCGATGTCCTCCGCAATCTCACCGCTGATCAGATCAACCATACCGACGTAAGGCTCGCCCGTACCCATAGAACGGATTATACTGAGCTGTCCACGTCCGATAGCTCCGCTTACGTCAAGCTTACCGTTGGATTTTTTCGGAATATCCACATCGGGATTCTGTATATATCCCTTAACGTTGCCAAAATAGTCAGCCGATGCAAGCACGCTGCCTGCGGGACCGTCGCCTCTGATGTTCAAAGTGATCGTATCGTTTGCCTCACCGAGCATCGTGCCCATAAGAGACACCGCAGTGAGCGTTCTTCCGAGCGCGGCAGATGCAGTAGGGGTAGTATTATGTATTGAGATAGCTTTGTCAACGATCGGAGTTGAATTTATAACCAGAATTCTCGCACTTCCGTCGCTTGTCATACCTCTTAAAATCTTTGCTTTTTCCATTTTTATTTATTTTCTCTCCAAAAACTCAATTATTTTTTACGCGCCGCAAAATACCAGCGTTCAGAATCCTCAGAGGTCTCCTCAAACTCATATCCCGCAAACACGCCGCAAAGGTCAAGTCCGTTTTCCTCGAGTGCTTTTTTCACAGAACGCATAGCAAAGCACCGCTCCGCCTGCTCCTCGTCGTATCTGAGATAGCTTCCGTCCTCCTGCTCCTCAAAAACGGTCAGATAAAAATCACACCGCTTGGTTTTAGGATTATAGAAGTTCTGCCAACCGCAGTAAACGCCCTCATCTTCAAGAACGTACGCATTATCTGAAAACACGTTTTCAAACTTATACGGAGTGTTCAAATCGAAAATGAACATACCACCCGCGTCAAGATAATTATTCACAAGCGAAAAGACGCAGGAAAGTTCCTTCGTGTTTCGCAGATAATTCAAGCTGTCAAGCGTACAAACAATCGCATCTACGGTGCCGTAAAGTTCAAACGAACGCATATCTTGCATAAGCCACAGTATATTTTCCAGCCCCTCGTGTGCGGCGCGCTGACGCGCGACCGACAGCATCTCGGGCGAGAGATCAATGCCCGTCATATCGTAGCCGCGTTTTGCAAGCTGCAGAGTCATTGAGCCGGTACCGCAAGCAAGATCAAGCACCGAGCGCACTTCCCTACCGGAATATTTTCGAAAGATTTCTTCCACGAAATCCGCCCACGCACCGTAATCAATATCGGCGTTGAGACGGTCGTACACCCGAAATATTCCGCCGTACATATCAAGCATCGGTTTCGTCCTCAAGCGCTTCAAGAACTCTCACGTACCCATCAGATCCGTATTTGAGGCAACGGTTTACGCGGCTGATGGTAGCGGTACTGAGTCCCGTCTGTGCCGCAATATCGGTATATATGCAGTTATCCTTGAGCATTCTCGCTGCGTAAAGACGCTTTGACATTTCTTTAAGCTCTGACACTGTACAAAGATCCTCAAAGAAATCGTAACAGTCCTCCACCGTTTTCAAGGTAAGAATCCCCTTGAACAGATAATCTATCTTTTCGTCGCTGATTTTGCTTTTCATCGCAATACCTCTCTTACAAATAACGAAATTAATAAATGCAGATACATTAATTATATCACAGATTTTCACAAAGTAAAGTATTAAAACGAAAATTAATTTATAAATCGCCGCTTTTCCGTGTTTTTTACCTGTCGCGTGCAAAAATAACCCGCTGACAGCAACATAAAAAAAGGACAGCCGTCATATTTTTAAGTAAATGATTTTACCGAAAAGGAATCACAATGAACAAGTTAAAAAAATTCTTTATAAACGGTATCGTTGCCGTTTCTATGACGTTGCTTATCAGAATAGTCTCGATGGCGATGAACGTATACATTTCCGCAAAGCTCGGCACGGCCGCCATGGGACTTTTGACTCTGGTAATGAGCGTTTACGGTTTTGCGGTCACTTTTGCGTCGTCAGGCATCAACCTTGCGGTAACGCGAATGGTAGCCGAAGCGCTTGGCCGCGGCGATGAGCGTAAAGCAATACGCTCGGTGCGGATATGTCTTGCATACGCCGCGTTTTTCGGACTGCTCGCAAGTATTCTCCTGTTCTGTTTTTCGGATTACATCGGTGTATATTGGTTAGGAGACGCGAGAACAGTAAGTTCCCTTAAATTTCTTTCCCTGAGCCTGACTCCGATAGCCCTCTCCTCCGCGCTGTCAGGATATTTCACCGCCGTACGCAGAGTACCGAAAAGCGCGGTTTGCTCGGTGTTTGAGCAAGCGGTAAAAATATTTTTAACGGTATACGGACTCGTTGCAATCGCACCAAAAGGAATTGAATACGCCTGCATTGCCGTGGTAGGCGGTGCATCGCTTGCAGAATTCTCGAGTTTCTTTCTGTCCCTCATTCTGTTTTTGCACGACAAGAAAAAGCATCTTAAATCCCGCGCGCCCGAGAAAAAAGACCGACCACTGTTCCGCTATATGCTTTCGATAACCCTGCCGGTGGCATTCAGCTCGTACGCGAGGTCAGCGCTGGTCACGCTTGAGCATATGCTTATCCCGCGCGGTCTGCGAAAAAACGGAGCTAATACCGAAACAGCGCTATCAGCATACGGAATGCTTCACGGTATGGCGCTGCCGCTCGTTCTATTCCCCGGCGCTATCCCCGCGGCTTTCGCATCACTGATAATTCCCGAGGTGGCGGAAAGGCAGGCAAGCGGAAATCGGGACGGCATAAAAAAGGTTATCGGACGGGTATTTAAGGTAACTCTCGGATTTTCTATCGCGACGGCGGCGATCATATTCACCTTTGCTGATACGCTTGGTGAGATAGTATACAAAAGCCCGCAGACGGGAGCCTACATAAAGATACTCGCGCCGCTCATCCCCGTGATGTATCTTGACAACGCGGTAGACGCGGTACTTAAAGGACTTGGAGAGCAGTTCGCGTCTATGAAGATCAACATAGCCGACGCGGCTCTCTCGGTCGTTTTGGTGTATTTTTTAACGCCTTCCATAGGGCTTTACGGATACGTGATAACCATATTCGTATGCGAGCTTCTCAACATAGCTCTGAGCATTTTCAAGTTAAGCCGGGTAACCGATTTTAAAATTGACATTAAACGCTGGGTACTCCTCCCCCTGCTCACTTCGGTTGCGTGTTGCTTTTTTGCGCGAACTGTCTCGAAAATGCTGTTCCCCGCGGCATCTGTCCTCTCGTGCGTAATATCGGTCGGAACGTGCGCCGCATTACTGTTTTTATTTCTCGTAAAAAGCGAAGCGAAAAACACATCTGCATAAAAGATCAAAAAGGCTCCCGCAGGAGCCTTTTCGCATTAATACTTAATTTTCAAAACAAAGATCAAGACAGATAAGCACGTCGTCAATATCAACCACTCCGTCCAAGTTAAGGTCGCCGTGTATCGGCTCAAGCACGTCGGTGTAACTATCCACGTAGCTGTCACCGCAGACAGAACAGGTGTGCGTGGTGTAACCCTGCTCGGTGTAGGTCGGCTCGGTTACTACGGACTCATACTTGTGGCCGTTCTTTTCGCATTCAGGCCTCGTGTCCTCACCGTAAGGTACCCAAGTTATGTTGCCACCGTAGTTTTGCATAACATCAGTAGTCCACGTGATGTTACCGGCAGGGTAGTACGCCGTGGCGGTTACATTATAGAAAGTATAAAAGCCTATACTCGGAGCATCTCCGTGGGAATATATGCTCGTCAAGCTTGTGCAATTTTTTAACGCATATTTACCTATTGATGTTACACTATCAGGTATATCAACACTCGCCAGGCTTGTGCAATTTTCAAACGCACCAAGCCCTATTGATATCACACTATCGGGAATATTAATACTCGTCAGGCTTGTGCAATCCCTAAACGCATATTTACCTATTGATGTTACACTATCAGGCATATCAATACTCGCCAGGCTTGTGCAATTTTCAAATGCACAAGGCCCTATTGATATCACACTATCAGGAATATTAATACTAGTTAAGTTTGTGCAACCTCTAAACGCAGAGTCACCTATTGAAGTAACACTATCAGGTACATCTATACTCGCCAGACTTGTACAACCCAAAAACGCACTGCCACCTATTGATGTTACACTATCAGAAATATCAATATTCGTCAAATTGGCACAATTAGCAAATACATACTCGCCTACTTTGGATATACCATTTGGTAATTCAACGTTGCTTAAATAAAAACACTCATCAAATGCATAATCTGTTAAGGTTGTAACTCTACTATCTATTGTGATTGATTTAATCCATAACCTCTGTTTAAACCAAGGTACTTCTGTAGAGTGGGAATAATTCTGCATTTCTCCATTTCCAACAAAAACAAGAGTTCCATCACCAAAGATATTCCATTTGATATTTTCGCCATCAATACCACAATTTCCGCTCATAACTACAGCATCAGATTTTTTCTCATATGTTAACCATGTTATTTTCCCGCCATAGTTCTGTAAAATATCACTTATCCATGTAGAATTATTTAATGGATAAAGTGCAGTAACCTCCACATCATTAAATGCATCAGTAAATATAGTAGGTGAGTCGCCACTAAAAAGTATACATGTCAAATTATAACAGTAAGCAAATGAAAGTTCGCCTATAACACTCAAAGTATTTGGCATATCAACAATTGACAATTTATAACACCCGCAAAACGCATAGTCTCCTATCGCAACCAGGCTATTTGATAAAGTTACATTCACTAATTCTGTGCAATAATTAAACGCAAAATCACCTATAAACGTTACACTACTTGGTATATCCACATTTTTTAGCCTACTACACGAAAAAAAGCAGCCTCACACACCATCGTCAAGCTGTTTGGCAACGATATAGTCTTCAAATATGTACAGTTAGCAAATGCCCAATTACCAATTGAAGTAACCCCATCTTTTACTACAATATCGGTTATATCATCTATATTTTTGTACCATGGTGTTCCAGATGAATGAGAATAGTTATTCATAGCGCCGTTACCCGTAATAGTCAGAGTACCAGTATCATCAAGCGACCACTTAACATTATCCCCCTGGTCACCACAAATTCCACTCGCAATAACAGTAAGCTCCTCTGCACTAGAAACAAATACAGCCGCAGAGACGAGTGCGACGACAATGAGGATAACGGAAATTATAACGATTATTTTCTTCATAACAGCACATCCTTTATGTTTAATTTTGATAGTTACATACTATCACTTTTTTGGGTGTTTGTCAATCAATTTTACGATAATTGTTCGTGCCGGCGCGGCAGGAGTAAGCCCCTGCCCTACAAAGCCTTCCCGCCGTGTCATCTTGAGCGCGGAATGACCGAAGGTCATTCAAGCCGAAAGATCTCGGCGGTGATTATTTTCGATAAACCGCTTGTTTTGCGCGGTACGCCGAGGACGTCGTACCCTACAAGGTTATATGGAATTTCAAAATTCATTTATCCGCAAAAAAACGCTCGTCTACAAATAGACAAGCGTTTTTTATTATTAAGCTATTCAAGTACGTATACCGTCATATAACGTATACCGAACACCCTGCATTCTTCCTCGGTGGGAAGCCAGATATCAATATAATTTCCCTTGATGCCTCCGCCGATGTCCTCGGCAGAGCAGACGCCGTAGTCGCCGTATTTACCGGTAACGTATATTTTTGAGCCGAGTGCGATGGTATTACGATCAACTGCAACTATGCCGGGACCAGTCTGTTTGCCGGTATACGTATAGCCGTTGTCACAATATGCGGTCGCTCTTGCATCCACGCGGTAAGAGTAATTATACGTCTTTCCGTCTCCGCCGACGAAAGTACCGCCGACGCCGGTTGCAACTACTTTATTAACAGGCTTTTTCGTGATAGTCTCGCTCAAAACCTGCTCGCTCTCCAGTTTTCCGTTAACAAATTTCTGCTTGAGCACTCGGGTAGAAACGCCGTACTGACCTGCGGAAACCACTTTTTTAGTTCCCTTTGGAATGGTCTGTGACTCTACGTAACTGGTAGAATACGGAATATTCTCGGTAAGAGTAACCTCTTTATAGACAATATCCTGTATAGA
>CAZGHD010000118.1:0-2713 GCA_964525525.1 uncultured Lachnospiraceae bacterium
AGTTTTGGAAGAAAGATCACGAGGAGGATTTGGAAATTGCACGACAGGCTGTAGCTGAATACCCCGGTGATTATCGGTATCTTTATTGGTTGGCAAGTAACGAGTGGTATGTCGGCTACAGTGTGAAATATATCGGAACTGATACAGAGAAAGAGCTTGTTGAAAGTTCTATCCGCCATTATGAAATGGTTCTGGAAAACTGTGATGATACGGAAATCCGCAATCATACTCTCTGCGGACTGGTGTATGCATATAAGTGTACTTCCCGATATGAAGAAGCAAAAAAATATGCAATGATGTATCCTGAGGAGCCCGAGTCCTGCCGAGATGACATGCTTCTTCAGTGCCTTCAGGGTGAAGAACAGGAAATGCTGTGCAAAAAGATCATCCGTAAATCCCTAATAAAATTATGTCATGCTTTTTGGGAGCTTCAATGGAAATCAAATTCGCCGGAAGAAGTAGTGGCGGCGAGGGATGCGGAGGAAGCAGTCATAAAAGCAGTGATTACGGACGGAAATTATCAGCATTTTGATCTAAACCTCGGTATGATCTATGAAGACCGTGCAAAGATGGCAATGCGTGCAGAGAAGTATGATGAAGCGGTACAGGCCCTTGCTGCAGCGATGAAGCACGCCGTTGAATTTGATAAAACTGATGCAGCCCGTATGGAAAAGTACACTTGTCCTGTGTTGTTTGGATACACGGAAGATCACAGAGACAAGCGCAAAGAAGACTGGAGTATGGTGGATGATGTAAAAAATATCGCGGCAGACAGCCTTTTTGACCACATTCGCAACACCGAAGATTTCAAAGCTTTGTTTGATTGAATTAAATTATAAATATCTAAACATTGCATAATACAAAAAGGAACATCCATACCGCGATGCGGGGATGTTCCTGTATTTTTTATCATTTTAATACTCAATTAAACAGTATTATACAGCGTTTTTTACGTTATTCAGCCTTTTCACGGGTGAGCTTTTTTATCCATTTTCCCGAGGCGATGTGTTTTATCGTGAATCCTACCTTTGATATTTCATCGCTCATCAGCGCGATATAAACGAAATACACGGGCGCTTTGATAACGAAAGCAACTATGAATCCAAGCGGCAGAGCAAGCAGATACATAGGCAAAATATCGGTAAGCATAGCAGTGACCGTATCTCCGCCTGCGCGGATAACACCGACTATCGCGCAGGTATTATAACCTTTTATAGTGGTTATTATCAGCATACAAATCAACAGATTCGATACCGTATTCGCCGTCTCAGCCCCAATATTATAAAACCCGATCAACGGTCCGCGAAGCAGTACTATACACGAAAACATTATAAAAACAGACGCCGCGGAAAAAACGAGCATCGTTCGCGCATACGACATAACGTTCTTTGATCTGCCCGCGCCTATCTCCCGTCCGACTATAATCGCGGAAGCATTTGAGAATCCGAATGCAAAAAGTATTCCTATTTTTTCAAGTACGTTGGCGATCGCATACGCCGAATAAACGTCCTCGCCGAGATTTCCGATAACAACAGAGTGTATAGTAATTCCGAGTCCCCACATCGTTTCGTTGAATATAACCGGGAGACAGTATTTGAAAAAGTCGCCAAGCAACGCTTTTCCCGGGCGAAGCATAAGAGAAATTCGGTAATTTACCCGTTTTTCAAAGAAGATAACGAAAGACAGGATTATAATACACTCGATAACTCTTGCGATAAGAGTAGCATACGCCGCACCGTCTATGCCAAGCGCGGGCGCGCCGAATTTACCGAATATAAGCACGTAGTTGAGGAATATATTCAAAAATACCGCGATAACGTTCGTGGCAAGAACAATCTTCACCTGCTCGGTCGCGCGCAGACTTCCTCCGAATATAAGAGAGAGAGTAGCGGGAATATAAGAAAACGCAACTATCCGCAGATACGAGCCGCCGAGCGCCGCAACGTCAGAAGAAGCGGTGAACACAGATATTATAGAATTTGAAAAAGAAATGCACGCCACGCTGAACAAAAGTCCGAGGCTCATCGCAAAAATAAACGCGATACCAGTCACTCGGTTTATTGATTCAAAATCACGCTTACCCCAATATTGGCTTATAAGCACGGCAGACCCGGAGCATATTCCGAAGATAAACAGAGAATACAGAAAATACATCTGATTTGCATATCCTGCGGCAGATATGGCTTGCTCGGTGTTAGTCTCAAGCATTCCAAGCATCACGGTGTCCGCCATGTTGAGCGCAACAGACACAACGTTTTGCAAAGCTATCGGAATAGCTATAGAAAAAACCGTCTTATAAAAAGATTTATCTCTTGCAAAAAACATCATTTTCTCCACTTTTAAAAATTGTCAATTGATTATATCACACCCTTCCCTTTTTTGTCAACCGACACAAGAGAAACTTGTACTACATTAAAGACAAGCGGCATATTTTATCTTATAAAACAATTTTACGGGGGAACTGAAATGACGGTGAAATTCGATACCGAAAAGGCAGTCAGCGGTATTTGCCGCGGGAAAGCAGAAAACATCGAAGTTAATGCAAAAGAAATGAAAAAAACGAGAAAATCAAAGCTGTCGCCGTCGACTGTCAAGTCACTGGGATTTTTACTCGTCATATACGTGGTTTCTCTGTCGGTGATATATTCATCAGAACTGATAAGAAACGCGGATTCAGAATCTTACGGACTTGCTGAAATAATCTCATCGGGCG
>CAZGHD010000118.1:2723-4036 GCA_964525525.1 uncultured Lachnospiraceae bacterium
AACAAAGTTCAGCAGAAGATGAAGTAAAAAAGCTGACTGAGGAGTACGTAGCAGACGTTGAGCTCGCAGCAGCAGAGTACGTTGCATCGATAGAAAGCACCCTCACAAAGGAGGTCGCAAAGACTACGGAATCGCCCGTTTTTATGCCTAACGGATGCGCATTTCCCGCTAACGGAAAGATCGAATCGGGATACGAAAACAGGCGAAATCCGTTCTACATCAGCAACACCACCGAAAGCGAGTTTGAGTTTCACACGGGCATTGACATAGCCGTTCCCGTAGGGTCTTCGGTGTTCGCGCACAGCGACGGTATAGTTAGCGAAATATCAGTCTCAAGGACTCTCGGTAATTACGTTGTTATCTCTCACGGGGACTACGAAACGGTGTACGCTCACTTAAATCAGGCTATATGCAGTAAGGGAGATGCCGTCAAAGCAGGTGACGCGGTCGGATTTTCCGGAGCTACCGGTAGGACTCTCTCTCCTCATCTTCACTTTGAAGTTCGGGTAGGTGGAGAATCGGTAGACCCGATGGATTATATGTCGTGACCGATAAATGAATAATGAAAAAATTGTTCGTACAGGACTGCTGATTTTATGTTTTATATGGCTTTGCGCGATCGAGAAAACGTTTTATCCGCTCATTTTACTGCTCGGGATAATCATTCATGAGGCGGGTCATATTATTGCCGCGGCAGCGGTAAAAGCACCCGCAAAAGGTATTTCCTCGCAATACTTCGGGATCAGCCTTTATTATGATTTTTCCAAGCTATCCTACATAAAAGAACTTTTTGTACACATAAGCGGCGCGGCGGCAAACTTTATTTCCGCCGCGCTCGCTTTATCCCTGTTTGATAGTTCGGTCTGCACTGATTTTTTTACAGCGTCCTCCTTTGCGTTTGGAATTTTTAATCTGATCCCTTTCAGAAAAAGCGACGGGGGCAGAGCCGTATCAGCCTTATGTGCCCTCATTTTTACTCCGAACACGCAAGAAAAGATCACTTATATTCTTCACTTTGTATCGGTTTTATTTTTCTGGGGAATTGCCATTTCCGCCCAGTTTGTATACAGTGTAAACCTCTCTTTACTCGTGTTATCGGTATACCTTTTGATTGATTTTATATTAACTTGATAACAAGCTAATATATTTCACTGGAAATCACAGGAAAACCGAGAATAAGCGAGGATAAATGAGGAAAGACTGATTTTTTCGTCAAAAACTGAATATTAAGCGTATTTCACCGCAGATAATTCGGAATTTTCACGATTTTTTCGCATATTTTTAAAAATGTATTGCATTTATCTGTCGAATTT
>CAZGHD010000118.1:4046-6820 GCA_964525525.1 uncultured Lachnospiraceae bacterium
ATTTGATACAATACACCTGTATTTACTGAAATAAGCGGAAAACAAAGCCCGATCCCGCAGAAATAAGAAATACAACGTCGTTTACACCGGATGCTTTT
The DNA here is from genome assembly GCA_964525525.1 of uncultured Lachnospiraceae bacterium. Lineage (GTDB taxonomy): Bacteria > Bacillota > Clostridia > Oscillospirales > CAG-272 > RGIG2161. Next base: position 4,145 of record CAZGHD010000118.1, read on the forward strand.
ATCCGGCGTTTTCACTCTTAATATCTCTGCGCTGTTTTAATTCTATATGGTCTGAACAAGGAGTTTCAAAAATTGGACAAAAACAAGATAATCGAATTAAAAAACATTTTTGTGGAATTTAATGGCGAACAAGTATTAAAAGGTATAAGTCTGGACATTCACGACAAGGAGTTTATCACCCTGCTCGGTCCCTCGGGTTGCGGCAAGACCACCACTTTGAGAATCATCGGCGGTTTCGTCACACCGGACGACGGAGAAGTTCTTTTTGACGGCAAGGACGTCAGCGACCTTCCTCCGTATAAACGGCCTGTAAATACAGTATTTCAAAAATACGCCCTTTTCCCGCACTTAAACGTTTATGAGAACGTAGCTTTTGCACTCAGGCTCAAAAAGGTACCTGAAAAAGAGATCAAAGCCCGCGTGCAGGAACTACTTGGCCTCGTTAATCTTTCGGGCTTTGAAAAACGTAGTGTCAATATACTTTCCGGCGGTCAGCAGCAGCGTGTTGCTATCGCACGTGCTCTTATCAATCATCCGAGAGTTCTTCTTCTTGACGAGCCTCTCGGTGCGCTTGACTTAAAACTCCGCAAGGATATGCAGGTGGAGCTCAAACGCATCCAGCGACAAACCGGAATCACTTTTATATACGTAACACACGACCAGGAGGAAGCTCTCTCTATGTCCGATACCGTTGTCGTTATGGCAGACGGTAACATACAGCAGATAGGCTCTCCCGTCGATATATACAACGAGCCGGAAAACGCTTTCGTTGCCGATTTCATCGGTGAATCGAACATTCTTGACGGAATCATGCTTGACGACTTCAAGGTAAAATTCTCCGGCCACGTGTTCTCCTGCGTTGATAAAGGCTTCGCGGCAAATGAAAAAGTAGATATAGTCGTACGTCCCGAGGACGTTGACGTTGTTCCGGTAGATAAAGGTATGCTCTGCGGAACTGTTTCCTCCGTCACGTTCAAGGGCGACTACTACGAGATAATTGTTGACGTCGGCGGATTTAAATGGATGCTTGAAACGTCAGACTACGTTGCACCTGACGCTGTCATCGGTCTTGATATTGAGCCCGAGGCTATCCACGTAATGAAAAAATCCGAATATTCCGGAAAATTCGGTGACTACTCTTCTTTCAGCGACGAGATCGATCATCTCGGAGACGTAGAGGAGGAACCCGAAGAATGAAAAAGGGTTCTGTCTTTCAAAAAATAGCGGCCGCTCCGCATATTCTCTGGGCCGTTATGTTTATATTGGTCCCCATGGTGTTTGTCGCATATTTTGCATTCACCGATGCGGACGGTAATTTTTCCTTTTCAAATCTTTCTGCCCTCTCGCAGTACGGTAACGTATTTATTCTGTCGATAGCCTTCGCGCTTATTGCGACGGTCGTCTGCCTTCTTATAGGTTACCCGCTTGCGTACTTTATGTCAAGACAGTCACAGCGTGCTCAAAAGATACTTATGGTATTGGTTATGCTCCCTATGTGGTGTAATCTCCTTATCCGTACCTATGCACTTATGGCGCTTCTTGACAACGGCGGAATACTCAATTCCTTTCTTGAAAATATCGGTCTTGACAAGCTCCCCATCGTAGGTACGAATTTCGGTGTTATACTCGGTATGATATACGACTTTCTGCCGTATATGGTGCTCCCGATATTCACCGCTATGACAAAGCTTGACAACAGATATATCGAGGCATCCCACGACCTCGGATGTAACGGCTGGCAGACTATGACCCGCGTCATTATGCCCCTCACCGTTTCGGGCGTCGTTTCGGGAATAACTATGGTATTCGTTCCCTCGATAAGTACCTTTTACATTTCGCAAAAGCTCGGCGCGGGCAAAATAGATCTTGTCGGCGATACCATCGAGCGTCTTTTCCAGAACCCCAGCACGTACAACGTAGGCGCGTCTATTTCGCTCGTTATGATGGTACTTATAATTATTTCGGTAAAAGTCCTCAATCATTTTTCGGATGATTCAAAGGACTCCGAGGAAAACAAAAATAAAAGAGGGAGGATAATACCGTGAAAATCTTCTCAAAGCTGTTTATCGGTTTAGTCTTTCTTCTTTTGTACGTACCCATCGTAGTGCTCATAATCTTCTCGTTTAACGAGTCGGGCAGCTTGGCGGAATTTACAGGATTTTCGCTCGTATGGTACGAGGAACTGTTCAACGACGAAGAAGCGCTCTCCGCACTGAGAAATTCCCTCGTTTTAGCAGTTCTCTCTTCGGTAATTGCTACGGTTATCGGCACTTTCGGAGCACTTGGACTTCACCGCATGAAAAACAGATACATAAAGGGCTCGGTCAACACTATTACGAATATCCCTATGATGAACCCCGATATAGTCACCGGTGTTTCAATGATGCTTATGTTCGTTGCGGTCGCGGCTATCATAAAGTCAAATTCATTTTTCGGATTCGGTACCATGCTGATAGCGCACGTTACGTTCAACCTTCCCTACGTCATTCTCTCGGTCATGCCGAGATTCAGACAGCTTGATAAATCGCTGTCTGAAGCGGCGCAGGATCTCGGTTGTACTCCGTCCCGCGCGTTCTTCAAGGTAGAGTTGCCCGAGATCGTTCCCGGTATCGTATCCGGTCTTATGCTCGGATTCACCATGTCGCTTGACGATTTCGTTATAAGCCATTTCGTCAG
>CAZGHD010000119.1:0-2577 GCA_964525525.1 uncultured Lachnospiraceae bacterium
AAAGGGCGCGAACAGACAGAATTTCGAGTCCTCGCTGATAAAGGAGCTGCGCCGCCGCGCGAGCCCGTACGGTATTTTTAAAATATCTTGCCGTCAGAGCACGATATACGTAGTTCCGCAGAATGACGAGTGCGATATGGACGGAATGTACGAGGCGGCTCGCCGCGTATTCGGCATAATAGCGGTTAACCGCGCAGCCGTGTGCGAAAAAACGATGGAAAGCATCGTTGAAACGGTTAAGTCCTATCTTCCCGAAAAGCTCGCGGGCAAGCGCACCTTTAAGGTTGATGCGCGCCGCGCGGACAAGTCGTTCCCTCTGACAACTCCCGAAATATCCCGTGAGATTGGCGGAGTTATTCTCTCGCACGTGCGCGGCATAAAGGTTGACGTTCACAATCCCGATGCTACCGTAACGGTAGAAGTCCGTGACGAAAACGCATACGTCAGAGCAGTGCAGGAGCCGGGCGCGGGCGGACTTCCCCTCCGAACCGCGGGCAGAGGACTGCTTCTTCTCTCGGGCGGCATAGATTCTCCGGTTGCCGGCTGTATGATGGCGAAGCGCGGTATGGAGATTGAAGCGCTTCACTTTGAATCGTTCCCGTATACCTCGGAGCGCGCTAGAGAAAAGGTTATGCAGCTTGCGGAAGAGATGTGTCAGTTCTGCTCCAAGATGCACGTTCACGTAATATCTCTCACGCATATCCAAGAGGAGCTTCGCGATAATTGCAAGGAAGAGTATTTCACAATACTTCTTCGCATATTTATGATGCGCCTTGCCGAGAGATGTGCAAGACAGTATAAATGCGGTGCGCTTATAACGGGCGAGAGTCTCGGTCAGGTTGCCTCGCAGACGCTTGAAGCGATAGGGGTTACCGACTCGGTTGTTAATATACCCGTATTCCGCCCCTGCATAGGACTTGACAAAAACGAGATAGTTAACGAAGCTCGCCATTACGGCACGTTTGAGACCTCAATACTTCCTTATGAGGATTGCTGCACGGTATTCACACCCCGTCACCCCAGAACGCATCCTCGCATTGAGGACGTTATGGCAGAGCTTGAGAAGGTTGATTTTGATGCGCTCTTTGAGGAGGCGTACGCAACAATGACCACTGAAGTAAAGCTTATATTCCCCGAATACAGATAAATAGCGAGGACGTATATATGAAAATTGTTACCTTTAACATCAGATGCAGCTGGGACGGTGACGGAATAAATTCCTTCATTCACCGCGCCGGAATGATTTACGATAAAATAAGAGCTGCCCGCCCGGACATTATAGCCTTTCAGGAAATAAAGCCTGCACAAGCCGATTTTCTTCGCCGAATTATTGGCGATATCTATGATATAGAGGTCTTTTACCGCTCGGAAAACTATGACGGTGAGGGACTTATGATTGCTCTTTTGCGTGAGAGCTTTGCCTTTGAAGGTCTCGAATACTTCTGGCTAAGTCCCACACCTCACGTTCCGGGCTCGAGATTCCCGATTCAATCCAAGTGCCCGAGAATTGCCGTTATCGCCCTTTGCCGTGAGCTTGAAAGCGGTAAGATTATAAGAGTATGTAATACCCACCTTGATCATCAATCGGACGAAGCAAGGCTTCTTGGTATGAGACAGCTCCTTTCCCGTATTGAGCAGCTTCAAAATGAATATCCGCTTGAAACGGTTATTCTCGGCGATATGAATGCCGAGCCCGGTTCATCTCCTATGAATGCTTGCCGTGACAGCTCGCTCGGGCTTACCGACCTGACGGATAATCTCTCGGTCACATACCACGGCTTCTTTGCAAAACCGGCGACCAAGATCGACTACGTTTTTGCCACGAAAAATCTTGCGGCAGCAGCAGATGAGGCTCAAATATGGGATGAAGAGCATGCGGGAATCTATATTTCCGACCACTATCCCGTGGAAATTTTCTTTAATTTAAAATAAAGCCGTCACGAATATTGACAAAAACGTGCGGTTGTGTTAAAATATATCCTGCGGAAGAAGTAGCGGTAGCTTTGACTTCAGAGAGGGAGCGGTTGGTGCAAGCTCCTGTCGGACTTCGTGAAGGGTCACCGCAATGATTTTGAAAAGAACGGCAGGTAGCTGCCTATTAGAATTCAACGTAACCTCGGCGTTAACGGGATATGAGGAGAATTATTTCTCAAAATCGGGTGGTACCGCGGTTATATAATCGCCCCGAGGCGACAGAGCTTTTTCGTCGCCTCGGGGCTTTTTTACGGAAATAAAAAATAAGATATAGAGGAAAAACAAAATGAGAAAAGAACTTGCAAAAAATTACAGTCCTCGCGAGTTTGAGGACAGAATTTACGGGAATTGGTGCGAGAAGGGCTATTTCAAGCCCGACCCCGACAAAAAGAAGAAGCCGTTTTCGATAGTTATTCCGCCCCCCAACGTAACGGGTCAGCTCCATATGGGTCACGCCCTTGACGAGACCCTTCAGGACATTCTCGTCCGCTACAAGAGAATGCAGGGCTTTGATACCCTTTGGGTTCCCGGCACCGACCACGCGGGAATTGCAACGCAGATAAAGGTCGAGGAGCGTCTGCGCGTTGACGAAAACCTTACAAG
>CAZGHD010000119.1:2587-6763 GCA_964525525.1 uncultured Lachnospiraceae bacterium
GACCTCGGACGCGAAAAGTTCCTTGAGCGCGTTTGGGGCTGGAAGGATATGTACGAAAACCGTATCACGGGTCAGCTCCGCAAGCTCGGCGCATCCTGCGACTGGTCGCATCAGCGCTTCACGATGGACGAGGGCTGCTCGAAGAGCGTCCGCGAGGTATTCGTAAATCTCTACGAAAAGGGACTTATCTACCGCGGTCACCGTATTATAAACTGGTGTCCCCGTTGCCTTACCGCCCTCTCCGACGCTGAGGTCGAGTATAAGGATCAGCCCGGCTTCTTCTGGCACATCAAGTACCCGATAATCGGTGAAGACGGCTACGTTGAGGTCGCTACCACCCGTCCCGAGACTATGTTCGGTGATACCGCTATCGCCGTAAACCCCGAGGACGAGAACACCAAGCATCTTATCGGCAAAAAGGTTCTTCTTCCTATCGTAAACCGCGAGATCCCCGTTATTGCCGACGATTACGTTGAGATCGGCTTCGGTACGGGCTGCGTTAAGATAACCCCCGCGCACGACCCGAACGACTTCCTTGTAGGTCAGCGTCACAACCTTGAGCAGATCAAGGTAATGAACGACGATGCGACGATGAACGCGTACGCAGGAAAATACGAGGGAATGGATCGCTACGCCTGCCGTAAAGCGCTGGTTGCCGATCTTGAAGCAGAGGGATACCTCGTCAAGACCGTGCCTCACGATCATAACGTCGGCGTTTGCTACCGCTGCGGAACGACCGTTGAGCCGATGACGAGCGATCAGTGGTTCGTTAAGATGAAGCCCCTTGCCGAGCCCGCTATCGAGGCAGTCGAGAACGGAAGCATCAATTTCGTTCCCGAGCGTTTCTCGAAGAACTACTTCAACTGGATGAACAACATCCTCGACTGGTGTATCTCCCGTCAGCTCTGGTGGGGACACCGTATTCCCGCGTTCTACTGTGATGAATGCGGCGAGATGACGGTATCGAAAACCGATATCGACACCTGCCCGAAGTGCGGAGCAAAGGTTCGTCAGGACGAGGACGTGCTTGACACCTGGTTCTCAAGCGCACTCTGGCCCTTCTCTACCCTCGGCTGGCCCGAGACGACCGACGACCTCAAGAGATACTACCCGACCGACGTACTCGTTACGGGCTACGACATAATCACGTTCTGGGTATCGAGAATGATTTTCTCGGGTCTTGAGCATATGAACGAAAAGCCCTTCTCTACGGTATTCATTCACGGTCTTGTACGTGACGCGCAGGGCAGAAAGATGTCGAAGTCTCTCGGAAACGGTATCGATCCTCTTGAAATTATCGAAAAATACGGCGCTGACGCGCTCCGCTTCGCGCTTGCAACGGGTAACTCCCCCGGAAACGATATGCGTTTCTCCGACGAGAAGATAGAGTCTGCCCGTAACTTTGCAAACAAGCTCTGGAACGCTTCGCGTTTCGTCCGTATGAACCTCACGATCGACAAGATCGAGCTTCCCGGCGAAAGCAAGCTCTCGCTTGAAGATAAGTGGATTCTGAACGAGTATAACGCGCTTGTAAATAACGTAGTTTACAACCTCGACAAGTTCGAGATCGGCGTTGCCCTCGGTGCTATCTACTCATTCACATGGGACATTTTCTGTGACTGGTATATCGAGATCGCAAAGTCGCGCCTCAACGAAAAGGACACCGAAGCAAACCTTACCTGCCAGAACGTGATCGCTTACGTTCTCTACGGTACTCTCAAGCTTCTCCATCCCTTTATGCCCTTCATCACCGAGGAAATATTCGCGTCACTTCCTCACGAGTGTGACAGCATTATGATCTCGACATATCCGAAGTATGACGAGAAGCTCAACTTCCCGACCGATGCCGAGAAGATGAACAAGATCATCGACGCGATCAAGGCGATAAGAGCACGCCGCAGCGAAATGAACGTTCCGCCCTCCAAGAAGGCGACCGTTTATATAGCGACGAAGTATAACGACATCTTTGGAGCAAACAGCGAGCCGTTCTTCATTCGTCTTGCATCGGCTTCCTCTGTTGTTGTAGCAGAGGCGTTCAACGAAAACGACATCAGCGCGGATAACGCAGTTCAGATCGTAACCGACTCCGCGTCTATCTTCCTGCCCCTTTCCGATATTATCGACTTCGAAAAGGAAAGAGCGCGCCTTGAAGGTGAAAAGACAAAGGTTGAGGGTGAGATCGAAAGAATAGAAAAGAAGCTGTCTAACGAGGGCTTCGTTTCAAAGGCGCCTGCCGCAGTCGTTGAAGGCGAAAAGGCAAAGATGGCTAAATACCGCGAGACTCTTGACGGTATAATCTCTGCTCTTAACGCTCTTCCGAGGTAAGATATGAAACGCTTTGAAATAAACAATTACCGCTGGTCCGACAACGGCTACGAGCCAAAGGCGTGGGCAGAGCTTCATCTGACCGACGATAAGCTCTTTATAAAGCTCACCGCCTGCGAAGAGGATCCCTGTGCGCGCTTTGCGTACGGACCCGATGCTCACGTTTATTGGGACAGCTGTCTTGAATGCTTCCTTTCATTTAACGGAAGCCCGTACTATATTAACCTTGAGACAAACTCGATAGGCGGATATTATTCCGCCTACCGTACGGGTATGGATAACTGTCAGATCATCGACGTTTTCGCCGAAAACGGCAAGCCGAAGCCGACGGTAACCAATAATATGTGGTACGTCGAGATAATTCTCGATATGGCAAAGGTCAAGGAGCTTTTCGGTATTGAAAAAATCGAAAGCTTGCGCGGCAACTTCTACAAGTGCGGCGACGAGACGCCTCTTCCCCATTTCGGTATGTGGAGCGTTATCGAGTCCGACGAGCCGGCATTCCATAAGCCCGAATTTTTCGGTGATATTGACATTGCGGAGATAAGCTGATATGGAACAGGTAAAGCTTGACAGAATTAACGAGCTTGCGAAAAAGGCAAAGACCGAGGAACTGACCCCCGAGGAAAAAGCCGAGCAGAAAAAGCTCCGCGAGGAGTACATTCTCGAATTCCGCGCCGGTATGCGCGGTATACTCGATAATACCTATATTCAGTATCCGGACGGAACCAAGAAAAAGGTTGAGAAAAAGAAATAACCAAAAATGACGAGCCATTGCTCGTCATTTTTGTTTCGGTTCGTTATTGTTTCTTATCTTCGTTTTCCTTACTTGCGTCTTTTATCATCTGATTTCTGGTATTAAATGCCACAAGCTTGGTGCTTATTCCGGTGTTACGAGTAATTTGAGCTATACAGTTTAGTACAGCGAAAATTAATTTATACACCAGAAAATATGCAAACATTGCAATTCCGTATCCAAGTATGTATTCGAGAAATACTTCGAAATCAAAACTCTTGACGTATTTGAAGTAGGGATAATACGAGGTATTGACCTTTTTAACAATTTGAGCGGTGTTATATCCGCTTATACCCCCGTAGATTATCAGCAAAACAAATAATACTATGCAAAAAATATTGAAAACTTTGATCCATTTTTTCAAATTTTCAGTAGCTTTCGTTTCATAAAAACATTCATTGAAGCTTCCGGGCAACATATTATCGCCTTTAGAATAATCGCTCCCTGCTCCGTAATACTCCGGTCTGAACGTGTTTTGCTGATTTGAATTTCCCGAAAAATTTCCGTTTGAATTGTTGTAATTGTTCATAACTATCCCCCATAAATAAAAAAGTGCGCCAACCGAGGTCAGCGCACCGAAAAACGCAAACTCCGATTGTCGCGAAACAAACTTCAACAGAAAAGGGGTTACCTTCATACCATTTCAGATGGAATTTGCGCTTTTGCCAAATTCAATATCTGAAACAGTATGCTCAAAAGAGGTATAATTATCCCATAAAGACAAAAATCCCCTGTTCCGTTTATTAAGTTTGTTTCGCAATTCAATTATATCACGCATAAAGACAAATTGCAACAAAAAACTGCGAAAAATTAAGTTTTCGCAGTTTTTTGTTGATTATTATGAAGTCGTCTATCGTTTTATGAAATGATCGCCGCGTTGTTTTATCTTCTCCAGCGGGAGAAGGTGGCTGAGCGTAGCGAAGTCGGATGAGGTGTCAAAAAGTATATCAAAGCGAATGCAATGAGCTTTGACAGTTCCATTCGTGGATATATTGGGAACTTACTCCTCATCCACCACTACGAGCGAACCCCAAACGCTCATTTCATTCGCATTT
>CAZGHD010000120.1:0-6680 GCA_964525525.1 uncultured Lachnospiraceae bacterium
AACCCCAACGCTTTTGACGGTCGCGGCAACTACGCTTGCGGTCTTAAAGAGCAGTTGATCTTCCCTGAGATCGAGTACGACAAGGTTGAGAAGATCCGCGGTATGGATATTGTATTTGTTACCACCGCTAATACCGATGAAGAAGCAAAAGAGCTGCTCACTCTTATGGGCGCTCCGTTCGCAAAATAAGGAGGGGAAACTAAAATGGCAAAAACAGCGATGAAAGTTAAGCAGCAGAGACAGCAGAAGTATTCCACCCGTGAGTACAACCGCTGCAAGATCTGCGGACGTCCCCACGCTTATCTGCGTAAGTATGGCATCTGCCGTATCTGCTTCCGCGTTCTCGCGCACAAAGGCGAGATCCCGGGCGTAAGAAAAGCAAGCTGGTAATTTATACCGGATATTGAGAGTAATCTCTCCAATTTATCGGAAGGAAAGCGACGGGCGCAATTAAGACGTTACGAGCTTTAACCACTGATTTTTAGCCGAAAAATTCGGCGGCAAGAAAATATTAACTTGCATAGGAGGATAAAATTATGCAAATGTCAGACGTAATTGCCGATATGCTCACCAGAATCCGCAATGCAAACGATGCAAAGCACGAGACTGTTGACGTTCCGGCATCCAATATGAAAAAGGCTATTGCCGACATCCTTGTTGCTGAGGGCTACATCAAGAGCTATCAGGTAATCGAAGACGGCAAACAGGGAATCATTCGCATCACCCTCAAGTACGGCCAGGGCAAGACCAAGGTTATCCGCGGTATCCGCAGAGTTTCCAAACCCGGTCTTCGTATCTACTCCGGCTGTGAGGATATGCCCAAGGTTATGAACGGCCTCGGCATCGCGATCGTTTCCACATCCAAGGGTATCATGACTGATAAGCGTGCTCGCCGCGAGAACATCGGCGGTGAAGTACTCGCTTTCGTATGGTAAGCAAAGCGGGAGGAGAAAGAATATGTCAAGAATTGGTATAATTCCGATAACTGTTCCCGCAGGTGTTGACGTAAAGGTTGATGACGCTAACGTTATCACCGTCAAGGGCCCGCTTGGAACATTAACCCAGACCATCCACCCCAAGATGGCAATAAAGATCGATGGCGCTACTCTTACTGTTGAGCGTTCATGCGATGATAAAGAGGATAAGTCTCTTCACGGTCTTACCCGTACTCTTATCAACAACATGGTTGAAGGCGTTACCAAGGGTTACACCAAGGAGCTTGAGATCGTAGGTGTTGGTTACAGAGTTCAGAAGCAGGGTAAAACCCTCACTCTTAACCTCGGTCACTCTCACCCCATTACTTTTGAGGAAGAGAATGGCGTAACTTTCGAGGTTCCCAATCCTAACAGCATTATCGTTAAGGGTATTGATAAGCAGTACGTTGGCGAGATCGCTGCTCAGATCAGAAGCAAGAGACCTCCGGAGCCCTACCATGGTAAGGGTGTTAAGTACGTTGGTGAGTTCATCAGACGTAAGACCGGTAAAGCCGGTAAATAATGAAAGGAGTGGAGATAGATGGTATCAAGAAAAGACAGTAACGCTCAGCGCGTTAAACGTCATAAGAGAGTTAGAGCTAAGATTTCCGGTACGGCTGAATGCCCCCGCCTTTCTGTATACCGCTCTACCAATAATATCATTGCGCAGATCATTGATGATGTTGCAGGCGTAACACTTGTATCCGCTTCCACCCTTGAGGCTTCCTTTGAGGGAACCGGCGGAAACAAAGAAGCAGCAAGAAAGCTCGGCAAGATCCTTGCAGAGCGCGCAAAAGACAAGGGAATCTCCGCAGTCGTATTCGACCGTGGCGGCTACCTTTATCACGGACGTGTATCGGAATTGGCTGAAGGAGCCCGCGAAGGCGGACTTGACTTCTAAGTCAAGCATTACGACAAATATTTAGGTCGTTTCCGGTTTATACACTGTTTGAAAAATTGATTTTTTGAACATTAAAAGGAGAAAAAACATGGCTAAGAAATTCGATCCGGCTACACTGGATCTTCAGGAGAGAAACGTAAAGATTAACCGTGTTTCCAAAACCGTTAAGGGTGGTCGTGTAAGCCGCTTTGCAGCTATCATGGTTGTAGGTGACGGTAACGGTCACGTTGGTTGCGGTCTCGGTAAAGCAGCTGAAACCCCCGAAGCAATCCGCAAGGGTGTTGAGGATGCAAAGAAGAATATGATCGAAGTTTCCCTCAAGGGCTCCACCATTCCTCACGAAGTAATCGGTGAGTTTGGTGCAGGCAGAGTTCTGCTTAAACCGGCTGCTCCCGGTACCGGTATCATCGCCGGCGGCGCAGTTCGTATCGTGCTTGAGATGGCTGGCATTAAGAACATTCGTGCTAAATGCCTCCGTTCCAGCAACCCCACTAACGTCGTTAAGGCTACTATCGAAGGTCTCCGCGCTCTTCGTACTGTTGAAGAAGTTGCAAAGACCCGCGATATCAGCGTTGAGGCAGTAAAAGGCTGAGGAGGAACGATAAAATGGCAGAAGCAACAAATTGCAAGGTAACCCTTACGGGCAGCCTTATCGGCGCAAAGCCGAAACAGAAGTCTACTGCTGCATCTCTCGGTCTCAAGAGACCCGGTGACAGCATTGTATGCAAAAATGACGCGGTTCTTGCAGGTAAGATCAAGCTTATCTCTCACCTCGTCAAGGTTGAAAACGTTTAATTTAAGGGAGGACAAAAAATGAAACTCCATGAGCTTTCGCCGGCTGAAGGTTCCAGCACCAAAGCTTGGCGCAAGGGTAGAGGCCCGGGTTCCGGTAACGGTAAGACCGGCGGCCGCGGACATAAAGGACAGAATGCCCGCAGCGGCGGCGGTGTCAGACCCGGCTTTGAAGGCGGTCAGCTTCCGCTTTACAGAAAACTTCCCAAGAGAGGTTTCTACAACAAGTTCGGCAAGGAATTTGCCATAATCAATATTGATCGTTTGGATGCTGCATTTGAGAACGGTTCTGTAATCGATATTGCCGCACTCAAAGAGAAGGGAATCATTAAAGACGCAAAAGACGGTCTCAAGATTCTCGGTAACGGCGCGATCACTAAAGCATTTACCGTTCGCGCTACAGTCTTTTCGGCATCTGCCAAGGAAAAAATAGAAGCAGCAGGCGGAAAGACTGAGGTGGTATAAGTGATTCAGACACTGAAAAATGCGTGGAAGACAGTTGAACTGCGTAACAAACTCCTGTTCACTCTTCTCATCATAATACTTTATCGCTTAGGCGCGGTTATTCCCATGCCGTACGTTAATTCTGAAGTCCTCAAGACTTACTTTAATAGCGTAAGCGGTGGTTCCGTTTTCCAGTATCTCAACATCTTGTCCGGTGAGGCATTCTCAAAGGCAACTCTGTTTGCACTTTCTATCTCGCCGTATATTACTTCATCCATCGTTATGCAGCTCCTTACCATCGCTATTCCTGCACTCGAAAGACTGCAGAAGAGCGGTGAGGACGGACGCAAGAAGATCACCCAGATTACCCGTGTCGTAACCGTTGGTCTCGGTCTTATCATGAGTATCGGTTACTACATGTTTATGAAGAACACCTCCGGTATCCTTACCGATAAGGGTCAGAGCTTCTTCGGTGCTGTGGTTATCATCGCAGTTTACTGCGCGGGTTCTTCACTTATCATGTGGCTTGCAGAAAAGATCAATGAGAACGGTATCGGTAACGGTATCTCCATCATCCTTTTCGCAAATATCGTGGCAAGTGCTCCCGCAATACTCAACGGTATGATCTACCTTGCAACAACTGCAACCGTTGCAAGTATCATTACCCTCGTAGTCGGCATTATCCTCGCTCTCGTTATCGTATACTTCGTAGTATTCATGACCAACAGCGAGCGCAGACTTCCCGTACAGTACGCTAAGCGTGTTGTCGGACGTAAAATGTACGGTGGACAGAGCTCCAACCTTCCCATTAAGATCAACATGAACGGTGTTATGCCGATAATCTTCGCTAACTCGATCATTTCGCTTCCCACCACTATCATGCTGTTCTTCCCGGCACCCGAAGAGGGTACCTTCTGGTATGGTTTCCAGCAGATATTCAGCTACACTTCCCCCGTATATTGGGTAATCAACTTTATCCTTATAATCGCATTCGCATATTTCTATGCAGCTATCTCCTTCAACCCTGTTGAAGTTGCTAACAACCTTAAGAAGAACGGCGGTTCCATTACCGGTATTCGTCCCGGCAAGCCTACTGCTGATTACATTCAGAAGGTTCTTAACAAGGTCGTTCTCATCGGCGCATTCTTCCTCGGTATAATTTCGGTTGTTCCGTTTATCCTTGGCAGTATCGCTCCTACCCTCAGCGGTTTTGCGTTCGGCGGTTCGTCGCTCCTTATCGTTGTAGGTGTTATCCTTGAGACCGAGCACGAGATCGAGGCACAGCTTACTATGCGTCACTACAAAGGCTTCCTTGAATAATTAGAGGAGATACACATGAATCTGATCTTTTTAGGAGCGCCCGGTGCCGGTAAAGGTACTCAGGCGGAAATCGTTTCCGAGCGTTACGGCATTCCCGCCATCTCGACCGGTGCGATAATAAGAGAAGCTATTAAAAATCAAACTCCGATGGGCATCGCCGCGCGTGAGTGCACCGAAAAGGGTGCTCTCGTGCCGGACGATGTGGTCATCGGGATAATCAAAGAAAGACTGGCTAAAGACGACTGCGCGAAAGGATTTATCCTTGACGGATTTCCGAGAACGGTTCCTCAGGCTGAGGCGCTTGACAAGATGGGTGTTAAGATCGATCTTGTTATAAGCATCGAGGTCGCTGACGAGGACATCGTTCGCCGTATGTCCGGCAGACGCGTGTGCGACGCTTGCGGCGCATCTTACCACGTAGAGTACAAACCCTCTGCTGACGGTAAGAAATGCGACAAGTGCGGAGCAGAGCTTTCCATCCGTAAGGATGATATGCCTGAGGTCGTGCTCAGCCGTCTTGAGACCTACCACGAGCAGACCGAGCCCTTAAAGGACTACTACGCTGCACGCGGAAGTCTTAAACTTGTCATGGGACAAGAAAAGCTTGATGACACTACCCGCCTTACCGCGGCTGCCATCGAGAATGCCTGAGGCAGACAATAATGATCGTACTGAAAAATGCGGCTCAGATCGCTGATATGCGTGAAGCCGGTAAGATAACGGGTGAAGCGCTCGCGCTTGCGGGTGAAGCAGTCCGTCCCGGTATCACGACGTATGAGCTTGATCTGATGATCCGCAAGTGCATCGAGAAGCACGGCGCGAAGCCGTCCTTCCTCGGGTACGGTGGATTTCCCGGATCGGCGTGCATAAGCATAAACGATCAGGTTATTCACGGTATTCCGTCAAAGAAAACCGTTCTGTGCGACGGTGATATCGTTAAGATCGACGTGGGCGCGTATTACCGCGGCTTCCACGGCGACAGCGCAAACACCTTCCCGGTCGGAGAAGTTTCTCCCGAGGCGAAACGCCTGATAGAAGTCACGAAAGAGAGCTTCTATCGCGGTATCGCGGCAATAGGAGAAGGCGCGCGAATCGGCGATATTGGTCACGCGATAGACTCGTTTGTACGCGAGAACGGTTATTCCGTAGTCCGCAAGTATATCGGACACGGAGTAGGACGTGATCTTCACGAAGATCCTGAGGTTCCTAATTTCGGAACGCCCGGACGCGGACAGCGTTTGTGCGCCGGAATGGTCATCGCGATAGAGCCGATGGTAAACGTCGGCACTCACGAGGTGAGAGAGCTGTCCGACGGTTGGACAGTAGTGACCGCGGACGGAAAACTGTCTGCTCATTACGAGCACACGGTCGCCGTTACCGGTAACGGTGCGGTGTTGCTTACCGATGTTTCTTGAATTATTGTATTCCTTATTATAAGTTGCTTTAGGAGGGATTAAAATGCCGAAGGATGACGTTATGGAATTTGAGGGTGTCGTTGTAGAGGCTATGCCTAACGCTACCTTCAAGGTAAAGCTCCCGAACGAGCATATAATTACCGCTCACATTTCGGGAAAGCTCAGAACGAATTATATACGCATACTTCCCGGTGACAAGGTTACCGTTGAAGTCTCTGTATACGATTTAACCAAGGGACGCATAACATGGCGTTCCAAGTAAGAAATTGAAAGGAAAGGTACTGTCAAAATGAAAGTAAAGCCTTCCGTTAAGAAAATTTGCGATAAATGCAAGATAATCAAGAGAAAAGGCGTTGTTATGGTTATCTGCGAGAACCCCAAGCATAAGCAGAAGCAGGGTTAAGCAAATAATCCAAAACAAAAACAGGCGGATATTTTCCGCAAATACCATTCAAAGAGGTGAAAAGATTAATGGCACGTATAGCTGGTGTTGATATTCCCAATCAGAAGCGTATAGAGATCGCACTTACCTATATCTACGGTATTGGTCTTACCAGTTCTCGTAAGATCCTTGAGAAGACCGGTATTAACCCCGACACTCGCGCAAAGGATCTCACCGAGGATGAAGTTTCCAAGCTTCGTGACGAGATTGAAGAAAACTATACCGTCGAAGGTGACCTTCGTCGTAACGTAGGTCTTGATATTAAGAGCATGGTCGAGATCAACTGCTATCGCGGAAGAATGCACAGACGCGGTCTTCCCGTAAGAGGTCAGCGTACCAAGACTAATGCAAGAACAAGAAAAGGTCCCGCGAAGACCATCGCTAACAAGAAG
>CAZGHD010000121.1:0-6504 GCA_964525525.1 uncultured Lachnospiraceae bacterium
GATCCAAAGATTCACGGAGCATCATGGGGCCGCGGCGGCCGTCAACGATGGGGCGGATACCGATTACGGGATAATCACCGATATATCTGTTCTTTGCCATAATTTATACCTCCATAAGTATAAAAATATATTACTCTATATTGAATTATAGTATAAAATCTGTTATAATACTTGTATGATTTACGCGTAAAACTATAACAACATTCACTTTTGTGGAGGAAACATGAAATTTGCGGAATATATAGAGACAAAGCGGCACGGTTCGCACGATTTTCCAATAGAATATTATCACGTCGAGTATGGAGATCCGCAGTACGTAATGGAGGCTCACTGGCATAAGGAATTTGAGATAATCAGGGTATTATCCGGAGAATTTACGCTGTATCTGAACGGGGAAGAACATCTGCTTAAAGATGGTGAACTTGCGTTTATTGGATGTGGTTGCCTTCACCGTGGAGAGCCGAGGGATTGCGTTTACGAGTGTATTGTTTTTGATCTTTCGATGCTCAAACGACAGCAAAATGACGCAGCGGACGGTTTTATTTCTCCGATAGCTTCTTCGTCGATAGGAGTTACCTGCCGCCTTTCGGAAAGCGACGCCGAGATTAAAAACACGGTAGCTGTGCTTTTTGAAAAAATGGAAAAAAGAGATGAATATTATCAGCTTGACATTTACGGACAACTTTTTCTCTTGTTTTCGATGCTATATTCACACGGGTACGTGCTTAAAGAAGCGGAAATATCCCACGGAAGGCAGGCAAAAAAGGTGACCGAGCTTATAAATTGGCTAGACGAAAACTTTACAGAGCCTATATCTCTTGATAAACTTGCCGCACATACCGGACTCAGCGAAAAATATATCTGCCGTATTTTTAAGGAGTATACCTCAAAAACTCCGATGACCTACATAAATGAATTAAGAATAGAAAACGCTTGCTACGAGATGACAAAGCTGAAAAAGAACGTAACTCAAGCGGCTTATGACAGCGGATTTAACGATCTGAGCTATTTTTGCAAGACCTTTAAGCGTTATAAAGGCGTTACTCCGAACGAATACAGGAAAAATATTTAACATAACAATCGCCCTGACAGGTAAAATTGTCAGGGCGATTCATGTATCTATGCTTGTGCTTACTCTGTGATAGTATACAGCTTTGTTGACCCTCCGGTAACAAATACAACGATGTTTGACGGGGAAACCTCTATTATTTCGTCAACACCGTCCTCTATACTCACGCGTTTCTCAATTTTTTGAGTTTCTGCATTCAGTATGTGAAATCCTTTTCTTGAAGGGACGTAATAATACTTTCCGTTTGATGAAAGCACGGTTTCTCTATCTTTCATTATTTTTGCGGCTGTTTCGTAATCGGGGGATCCTTTTTCGATAAGTTCACCGTCAACTGAATAAAGTCGCATATATCCCGGACCGTATACTATTATTCTGTCTATTGCAGGTTCATACTCGCCGTATATGCTCGCTAAAGTAGGGTCAGTGATAATGTGTGGCTCAGCGGTTTCTCCGTCGAAAATAAGTATTACTTTCTTTCCAATGTTCGAGTCATATGCTGATATTATATATTTATTATGTGCTTCCATTCTTGAAATATAGTGAAGCACTGTTTTCCCTATATAAAAGTCTTCATATGAGTCTATATCATCAAGACTGTATTTTCTTATTGTGTAACTGTATTCATATTCTGCAACGTACCGTCTTATAAGAACGTATATACTTTTTCCATCGCAGGAAAAGCATGCTTTTCGTGATTCAAGAGGCATAGCGCTTTGGAGTTTGATATTAATTTTCCTGACAGAATAGTCTTCAAGATTCATGATGGAAAAACCATTCTGTCCGTTTGCAATAAAAAGTAAATGCTTTTCGTCCGGAGAAATATCCGCATAGTATACATATTTTAATTTTTCTAATGTCTTTAGATGATTGAAATATTTATCAAGTATAACTAGCCTTTGTCCCGTGCATCCTACTATGTAATTTTTTGAGACACGTACATCGGTGGTGTTTTTCATGCTGTTATTATAAATAAGTTCCATAACTTCCTCCGGAGTCTTTTGATTATCAATCTATTATCGTGTATAGTTTAGTAGCTCCGGAAATTGAAACCGCAACAACAGATTCGGACATCTCGGATATATTTGTTACGCCTAATTTTATATATTCTTTGGCTACAGTCTTTTTCGTTTTTCTGTCAACTATGCGAAGTCCCGCATTTGTTCCGAGATAAAGATACTTTCCGCTTGAGGAAAAAACAGCCTTTTCCATTTTGCGTTCTCTTTTGTATGAATCGGGATCGGTGGAGTTGCTTGATGAAAGAGAGTTGTTGAGCATCTTAAAAAGATTTTCAATTTCGGGTGCATCCTGAGCAGGGAGAACGTTGTTTTTCATTCTTTCAATGAGAGGAGAACAGTCTATATTGTCTATATCAAGTGTTTTGCGGCAGTTTTTTGTTTGTTCCTCTTCTTTGCACGAAACAAGTTCATCGTTCAGCGCGAAAAGTGCTTCTATGGCGGATGTGTTTTCGGCAGGGGTTCCGTCAAGTTCGTATATACGAGGAAGTGAAGAACCGTATACGATCAACTTATTGATAACGTGAGAATATTCTATTTTCCAAATATGATCGTTATTCGGCCAATCTTTTATAATATGAGATTCAAGCTTTTCTCCGTCAAAAAACATAACTGAATCCGAATACATTTTAAATCCTCGTATCAGATATTTATTAAGCTCTTTTATGAGAGTGATACTGTGTAAAAGATATTCTTCGTTATTTTCCTGAATGCTGTAATCAACTTCAATGTAAGAACTCATATTGTCAACAGAATAGCGACGTATTACCGAAACAAAACGTTGAGTATCTCTTTTCGTATCTTTTGTGGCTATGATGTATATGTATTTTCCGTCAAAAGAAAAGCATCCTTTGCCTTCAAGATTTTCGTTGTAGGGAGGTTTTACCGTATACTTGGTCATACTCATATCTTCAAGAGATACCAAATAAAAAATATTGGATGTTGAAATAAGCAACAGCCATTTTTCGTCACACGAGATATCGACTTTGTAAACGTAATATAATTTGTCGAATTCGCTTATAACGTTTAATTCCTTGTCCATAATAATGGCTTTGCGACCGGTACAGGCTACGATATAGTTCTTAGAAAAAATATATCTTTAACGTTTTTTAATTTGTGTTTGGTTATAAGCTCCATGACTTCCCCTTACGGATTTTAATGTTGTTTTAATTATTTCTCTGTGCAGATATTACCGCGTCGATAACGAGAACGACCGAGAGAACGGTAACTTCATCAAGGCTTGATTCAATATCGATAGAATACGCGTCCCCGAGGGTAAACCACTCTCTTGAAACCTGCGCGACCGTAACGCCGTTATGATATATCGAATATTCGTGATCCCAGAAATCCCCGGTCACGTTCCAGCCGAGGCCTTCAACGGTGTATTCCTGCTTAAAAAATGTAAATTCCTTTACGACCTCTGCAATATCTTCGCCGCCTCGGCTTATGAAATATCTCGGAAGAAAGGAAAACGGCTTTTGATGTATGAACGCGACCTCGTTTTCGTACTCGTCAAACAGATGCAATTTCTTTCCGAGTGTGAATACCTCGCCCTCAACGAAATACTTAGTGTTTCCATCCTCATCGTATACCGAAAATTTATCCCCCCACGTGAAAATGTGCTGTTTTATAAAAAGCTTCAATGCCTACACCTCCTTGATATTTATATGATACATTAAAATGTACGGCTGTGTCAATAGTTACAAATATTTTATTGATTAAATTGCATTTTAGTGATATAATAATACCGCAATAAAACTGTACGGGAATAGCGTGAAAAACAATTTGTTTATCAGCCAAAGTTTTATTATCACGCACTAAAATTCAAATTAAAAATGGGACCCAACCCCATTTTTGTTCGCTTTCGCGAACACATTTGAATTTAATTTAATTTTTTTTGTGCCGCCGTAAACGGCGGGATGGAGATTAATATGCGAATTGATGTTACGGAATACCGCATAAAAAAGAATATTTCTCGCGAGATCACTGTCGCAGTGGTGGCTGATCTGCACAACAAACCGCATTTTGAGCGGGTTGTTGATATATTAAAAAGTGCGCCCCCCGACATTATCACCGTGCCGGGCGATCTGCTTGAACTCAAAGAAAAAGATAACGGATTTGAGTTTTTGCACCGGGCTTCGAAGATCGCTCCGCTGTTTTATACGCCGGGTAATCACGAGCGATTGACGGATGAAGATATTACCGTGATAAAAGAAACCGGCGCGGTTTTTCTTGATAACGATTATGAGAGATTTGAGGATATTATAGTGGGCGGTCTTTCTTCGGGATGTACCGACGGCGGGCATCATAACGAAAAGACTCCTCCCCCCGACCTTGAGTGGCTTAACAGGTTTTCAAATCTTGACGGGACTAAAATACTGCTTTCCCACCATCCGGAATATTATCCCGAGTATATAAAAAGCAAAAATATAGACGTAGTGATCTCGGGTCACGCGCACGGCGGTCAGTGGCGGGTGTTCGGACAGGGAATATACGCACCCGGACAGGGAATATTTCCGAAATATACGGCGGGAGTACACGACAACGTGCTCGTCGTAAGCCGAGGACTTGCAAATCACACGATAATACCGAGGATATTTAACCGTCCGGAGCTTGTTTTGATCAAGCTCATCCCCGAAATAAATTAGGCAAGGAGTACGAAATGAAAGAAGTTTTAAGAGCTGAAAATCTGAAAAAGACGTTCAGACTTTCGGCAAAACAGCAGAAAATAGAAAACAGCGGATCAAAAAACAAAGTCGCGGTAAACGGACTTTCTTTTACTGCATACGAAGGGGAGATATTCGGACTTCTCGGTCCCAACGGCGCGGGAAAAACGACAACTCTCCGTATGATAGCTACCCTTATCCGTCCTGACGAGGGAGACGTTTTCGTCGACGGTTCCTCGGTAGTTGAGACACCGTGGGACGTACGTGCGAAGATCGGATTTCTTACGAGTGAACTCAAACTGGAGGATTTCTTTACTCCTAACTATATGTATGATTTCTTCGCGGCTCTGCACGGAGTTCCCGAAAACATAAGAGACGCCCGCAAAAAGCTACTTTTTGAAAAATTCGGTATTGACAAATTTGCCGAGGTCAAGATAGCCAACCTCTCTACGGGTATGAAACAGAAGCTCTCACTTGTAGTTTCGATAGTACATGATCCCGATATAATAATCTTTGACGAGCCTACAAACGGTCTGGACGTAATAACCGCCCGCGCTGTGACCGATTTCTTGCTTGAACTTAAAAACGCAGGTAAGAGCGTTATCGTATCTACTCATATTTTCAGCCTTGTTGAGCGTATCTGCGACAGAGTAGGCATCATCATAGACGGTAAAATGGTTGAATACGGTACTCTGTCTGACGTGTGCCGCGGTCTTCCGCTTGAGGACAGATTCTTTGAAATTTACAGAAACGGAGCGGGGGCAAGATAATGAAAGGCAACGTATTTACTATAATCAAAAAAGAACTTGCGCGATTCTTCAAGGATCCCCGCTTGCTTGTCACTACGCTAATTTTGCCGGGACTTATGATATACGTTATGTATTCTTTTATGGGTGACGGACTTACGACGCAGTTTACTACTCCCGAAGAGTACGTGTATCGCGTAGATGCGGTTAATCCGTCGGTTCTCGTCAGCGCTTATCTTGAAAAGAACGTAAGTTACGTCAACATGAGCGAGGTGTCCGATCAGGATAGTGGAATGGATAGACTGAATAACGGTATGACAGATCTGCTCGTGGTATTTCCCGAAGAGTTTGATTCTGACATAAACAAAGTGTCAAAGGAAGTTCCCAATATAGACATATACTATAATTCTTCGCAGATAGCATCGTCCGAGGCATATACCAATATGCTTAACATACTCGATTATTTTGAAAGCTCTATATCAAACAGATTTGACATAAACAACACCGACAAGGTGTACGACTTTGCTACAGATAAGGAAATGACGTCGCAGGTGTTCTCTATGCTTTTGCCGATGTTACTTATGATATTCCTTTTCAGCGGCTGTATGTCGGTAGCGCCCGAGTCTATTGCGGGTGAGAAGGAGAGAGGAACAATAGCAACCTTGCTCGTTACGCCTGTAAAGCGAAGTGAAATAGCTATCGGTAAGATAGTCAGCATCAGTTTTATTTCATTGCTGTCGGGAATTTCGAGCTTTCTCGGAACTATGTCCTCTTTGCCCAAGCTTATGGGAATGTCGTCGGAGGGAATGGATACATCCGGATACGGTATGAGCGATTATCTGCTTTTGTTTGCGGTGATTATTTCTACCGTTCTTGTTATCGTGTCCATGATCTCGATAATTTCCGCGTTCTCAAAAACGGTAAAAGAAGCAAACACAGCGGTTCTCCCGCTTATGATAATCGTGATGGTGCTTGGAGTTACCACTATGTTTGGTCAGGGTGCTCCTACG
>CAZGHD010000122.1:0-6427 GCA_964525525.1 uncultured Lachnospiraceae bacterium
AGATTCTCGTTGGTTATGAGCCTTCCCTTCTCCTGTTCAACGAGTGGTGGAAGCAGCTTTACGGAGAAAGCGAAGGTAAGGACAACAAGGGTATTTATCCTTCTTCCGTTATCTTCTCTACCGACCTTCACTCTCTCGGTCAGTATATTCAGGAAGGTACCAGAAACATTTTTGAGACTGTTATCAGCGTAAAGGATTCCGGCTGTGAGGTCGTTATCCCCGAGGATAAGGCAAACGTTGACGGTCTTAACTTCCTTTCCGGCAGTACTCTTGACAAAGTAAATCACACCGCTATGTGCGCTACCCTTCTTGCTCACAACGACGGCGGAGTTCCGAACATCGTTCTTGAGCTTGACGACTTCAGCGCATACTCCTTCGGTTACGCTGTATACTTCTTCGAGCTTGCTTGCGCTATTTCCGGCTACGTTCTCGGCGTAAATCCGTTCAACCAGCCCGGCGTTGAGGCTTACAAAAAGAACATGTTTGCTCTCCTTGGTAAGCCCGGCTACGAAGATATGGGCGATGCACTTCGTGCAAGAATAAAATAATTCGGCTATTTGCACAAATTTACCAAAAGCTATTGCAATTAAATATGCTTTAGTGTATAATATAGTTAGAGGTAGATTAAGGGACTTCAACACCCCGCTCGCCTCAAAATTCCTATTAGTTTATGGAGGAAAACATTATGTTGAAATTAATAGTTGGTCTTAAGGGCTCCGGTAAAACAAAAACACTTATAGAATTGGCTAACAAAGCACTCGAAGAAACTAACGGTTCTGTCGTTTGCATCGAAAAGGGCTCTAAGCTTATATATGACATCAAGCCTCAGGTTCGCTTGATCGACACCGATAACTTCGGTATAGCTGACGCGCAGTCTCTTTACGGCTTCGTTGCAGGTATCCTCGCAAGTAACCACGACGTTACCGATCTTTTTATAGACTCCGCACTTAAGATATGCAAGAACGACGTCCCCGCATTTGCTGATATGATTGATAAACTTAATGAGCTTGCTGGCCTCAACATGGTTATTACCTCCTCTATCGCAAAAGAAGATCTCCCTGAAAACACTACAAAGTACGTTATTAACTGATTTAAATAACAAAAAAATCACCGTCGTATGACGGTGATTTTTTTGCTTTATTTTATATTTCGTATTTTGCGAATATTTCTTTTCGCATAGCTCCGATAACCGATATAGAGGCGATAAGGTGTACAGCGGTAATGCCCATATCGAGCATCCAAAGTATTCTGACGTACGGCATACCCGCAACGCAGTATACCGAAACCGCCGCAGACAAAGCTCCCGCGCCGAAAGCAAACCACAGCTTGCGTCTCAGCTCGTTCTGTATGTAATGCAGGCGGGCGTTGTTTTTGTTATACTCGTTCATTACCTGCTGTCCGGTATGTGATTTTACTATAAACATAAGGTTTTGCGTTATAAAGAACAGGAAAATAACAAACGTAACACCTTTTATCGCATTGAGAATAATGACCTCATTATAAAGCGCTTCCGCTTCTCTGTAATAAATGAGATCGTCCATTACGAATTTTGAGTTAAACTCAAGCTCTTTCAGATAAGATATTAAAGATGCGGCAAAATACACTGCGTTCGATGCGAAAAGTCCGACTTTGTTTGAGCACTGTTTGACGAGCACGAGAAATCCGATGAAAAGCATTCCCGCACACAAAACGTCCGGTATCAGATTTACCATTCCCCAGTCGGTGATAAGCGACGATACCAAATTTGTAGTCTCGTAGTATACCGATCTGTCGTTGAGCGCCGCGTAAAAGTCAAAGTTAAGTGCAAACGCGCACATAACTATCATAAGTCCGAGCATAAGCGAACGCTTTATAAAAACAAATCTGTCCGCCGCAAATTCGGCTTCAAATTTATCCTCGCAGGCTTTTACAAAGTCTTTTTCTTTTATTATCCGGCGCAGATATTTTATTATTACCACAAGCCAGATAATACCCAAAATAAGCTGGAGCAGTACCGAAATAACGGTAAATCCCGTACGGTATATACGTCTGAAATAATCGTACATCTCGTTTACGTAGTAATCCGAGAGAGTATAAAATTCAGGTATTACCGGCAAAAATGCGCGGAGGAAAAAGAATACCGTGGTATACGTGGTTATTCCCTTTAAGTGTTTGAACGGCATTTTTCCGTCGCAACGCTCACCGAGATACGCGATACTGCGAAGAAGTCCGCGCATCGCGGGAATGAGAAACACAAGCTCCGCAACAAAGCAAACGAAGGTTATAGTAAGCACGGTAGCGTCGTCATCCGCAGCCTTTCTCGTCGCAAAGAACATAAGCACAGACACTGCGAGCTTGATGGCTCCAAGCCATATAAGGCGAGCAAAGTCGCGTCTGCTCTTTTCTATCGGCGGGAAGGCGACCGCGCTTTTTTTCAGTCCCATAAAGATCAGTACGAATCCAACGAGGTCGGGAATCACGTCGTATATGCAAACCACCGGGTTAAAAAGGAATATAACGCCCGCTAAAATTAAATAAAAGCCCATTTTTCTCCCCCTTCATTGATATTACTTTTTCTTTTTCTTCTTGTTATGCCTGCGTATTGCGGTCTCCTCGCCGGATTTTTCCATTTTGTTAAGCGCATTATCGATCCTTGAATTCATGCGGTTGATAATAGCAAAACGCGACGGCTTTCGAGGCATATCCTCGTCTCCTTCAAGGCATATCCGCATATAACACGAGAAGATAAGAACGAGGTTTAATAATATCACTATAAGTCCGAAGATGTAGACGATCATATTGACCATTTGCGCTTCAGCTCCGCTTATCGGCAGGAGATCAAGCGCGATATACGCCAGGTAGTAAAACACCGAGACAGCCATATTTCTGATAGCGCGGAAGGATACGTTTTTCAGATCGGTCTCACGCGCGATGTCGCGTATACCGATAGTAAGCGCAACGGTATAAGCAAACGTAAAGAATTTTGAAAGCATACCGCACATTTTTACTATATCCAAAATAACGCTGCCCGGGGTGTATCCCGCGATGCCTGCAGCTTCAAATGCAACGGTAACTCCGCCAAGCGCGATAAGTGGCAAAAGAAGCAGTTTAGCATACCCGAACCCCTTATTATACGGTCCGAGCTTACACATAGCGGAAAACATGATAAGGTATCCTATAACGTCCGGCAGAAGGTCAAAAGTGACGCTCTGCAAGGAATAATCAAGGCTGAACAAATAACCTATAAAAAGCAGACCAAATCCCACTTTAAAATCCTCACTAGCGGCAGAGATTATTCTTCGTCCTCAGAACCTGCGCCGCAACACTTCTTATATTTTTTACCGCTACCGCACGGGCAGGGATCGTTACGTCCGACCTTCTGCTCTTTGCGTACGGGAACGCCGCGTATTCCCTGCTGTGCCGTCGCAGGTTTGCCCTGTGCGGCATTCTGCTGCGCTGCTGCCGCCTGCTGTGCGGATGCGCCGGGAGCAAAGCCTTCTGACGTAGCGCGTGCAACCGAAACACGCTTGACCTCGGTGTTTCTCGGGATAGCGGAAAGTATCATTCTGACGGTATCCTCACGGATAGAAGCGACCATCTCGTCAAACATATCCGCGCCCTGGATACGGTATTCGCTGAGCGGATTTCTCTGCGCGTAATGCTGAAGTCCGATACTGCCGCGAAGATCATCCATTACGTCAAGGTGATCCATCCACTTCTCGTCTACGTTACGAAGCAGGATAACACGCTCTACCTCGCGCATAGTTTCGGTACCGAACAGGCTTTCTTTATATTCGTACAGCTTATCTCCGCGCTCGGTAAGCATATTGGTAATGTTCTCGCGGGTAATCTTTTTGAGCTCGTCCTCGCTGTATCTAAAATCTTCCTCAACGCAAAGAAGTCCTGCGTATCTGTTGCGGAGACCGTCAAGATTCCAGTTTTCAACATCCTCAGCCTCGGTATATTCGGCAACAGAGTTCAGAATAGCCTCGTGCATCATAGAAATGATCTTCTCTTTGAGATCGAGGCCGTCAAGCACGTCTTTACGCTGGGCGTAAATAAGAGTACGCTGTTGATTCATAACGTCGTCATACTCAAGGACGGTCTTACGGCGGTTAAAGTTCTGTCCCTCAAGACGCTTCTGCGCGCTCTCGATAGAGTTTGAGAGTATTCTCGCGTCAATGGGTGTAGTCTCGTCAAGACCGAGACGGTCAACCACGCCGAGAATTCTGTCAGTTCCGAAAAGACGCATTAGGTCGTCTTCAAAGGAGAGGAAGAATTTTGATTCACCGGGGTCGCCCTGACGTCCGCTTCGTCCTCTGAGCTGATTGTCTATACGTCTGCTCTCGTGACGCTCTGTACCAAGGATAAACAGACCTCCGAGACGGCGAACGCGGTTAGCCTCCGGCTCTACCGCCATCTTATATTTTTCATACAGCTTCTTAAATTCTTCTCTGATCGCCAAAACCGCTTCGTCGTCGGTATCGGCGGTGCCGGTAGCCTGATTTATAAGCTCCTCGTCGTACTCAAGACGGCGAAGTTCTTTCTTTGCAAGAAATTCAGGGTTGCCTCCGAGCATAATGTCGGTACCGCGTCCCGCCATGTTGGTAGAAATGGTAACGGCGCCGAGTTTACCTGCCTGCGCTACTATTTCTGCCTCTTTTTCGTGGAATTTAGCGTTAAGCACGGTATGCTCTACTCCCTCTCGGCGGAGCATCATAGAAAGTGCTTCCGACTTTTCTACCGAAACGGTACCAACGAGCACGGGTTGTCCCTTTTCGTTACACGCCTTGATCTGATCTATTATCGCACGGTATTTACCTCTCTGAGTTTTATATACCGCATCCTCATGGTCACGTCTGATCATCGGTTTATTGGTAGGCACTTCGACCACGTCAAGTCCGTAGATCTCGCGGAATTCATCCTGCTCTGTAAGCGCTGTACCTGTCATACCGGACAGCTTGGTATACATACGGAAAAAGTTCTGGAAGGTGATGGTTGCGAGCGTTTTGGTCTCGTGCTCGATCTTTACTCTTTCCTTCGCCTCTATCGCCTGATGAAGTCCGTCAGAAAAGCGGCGTCCCGGCATAAGACGGCCTGTAAAGCTATCTACGATTATTACCTGATCGTCTTTTACTATATAATCCTCGTCGCGGTGCATAATACCGTGAGCGCGGATAGCAATATTTACGTGGTGAGAAATGGTTGCGTTCTCCGGATCGGAAAGGTTTTCGATACCGAAGAATTCCTCCGCTTTTTTGACACCGCTTTTGGTAAGGGTAGCGTTTTTAGCCTTTTCGTCAACGATATAATCAGCGTCAACGTCGTCGTTGAGCTCTTTATCGTCAAGCTCTTTGATAACGAACTTTTTAAGTCTTGAAGCGAGCTTCTCGGTGCGGTCGTACATATCGGTAGATTTTTCACCCTGACCAGAAATTATAAGGGGAGTTCTCGCTTCATCAATAAGAATAGAGTCCACCTCGTCAACGATAGCAAAAGCGTGACCGCGCTGAACCATATCCTTTTTGTATATGACCATGTTATCACGCAGATAGTCAAAACCGAACTCGTTGTTGGTTCCATAAGTTATATCGCTTTCGTATGCGAGATGCTTATCCTGACGGTTCTGACCGTGAACTACAAGTCCTGTGGTAAGTCCGAGGAAACCGTATACTCTGCCCATTTCCTCACTGTCACGGCGAGCGAGGTAGTCGTTTACCGTAACTATATGCACGCCTTTTCCGGTAAGCGCGTTAAGATATGCGGGCATAGTCGCAACGAGAGTTTTACCCTCACCTGTCTTCATCTCGGAAATACGTCCCTGATGAAGTATTATACCGCCCATAAGCTGAACTCTGAACGGACGCTTACCGAGCACGCGGTCATCCGCCTCGCGCACGAGCGCGAATGCATCGGGAAGAATATCGTCAAGAGTTTCGCCTGCTGCAAGACGGGAACGGAGCACGTCTGTCGTTGCGCGGAGCTCCTCGTCTGTCATATCGTAATATTTGTCGGCAAGAGCCTCTATCTTATCCACGATGGGAATAAGCTTTTTGATCTGTCTTTCGCTGTACGTTCCGAACAGCTTGTCAATGATACTCATATCTTAAATTTCCTTTCGAGAAACGGTCATAAAACTCAAATTAATATAAAGTCACTATTTATTATACATTATATAAAAAACGAATACAAGCATTATATGTAAATTATTTAATATTGAATAAGCGTTTATCATTGATTTTCGGATAAATTTGGTATATAATATATGATAGGTTGTTATGTTTAATTTAACGGAGGTATATAAATCAATGGCACAGTCACTTAAAAAGCTCGCCGCTTTTGACGGCGTAAAGGGTCCCGTTCTCACTATCGTTATGGACGGTATCGGTATCGCTCCCGCTAACGCAGGTAATGCGATCACTCTCGCAAACACCCCCACTCTTGATAA
>CAZGHD010000123.1:0-6406 GCA_964525525.1 uncultured Lachnospiraceae bacterium
AACGGCGACGGCGAAAAGGGAGATAAAATAACGATAGAAAGATAATTTTATAAATACAGGGAAGGAGAGCGCGGAGTGGAACGGTTGATATTTCATATAGACGTAAACAGCGCTTTCCTTTCCTGGGAAGCCGCCGAGAGGGTATCAAAAGGACAGGACGACCTGCGTCTGATCCCTTCCGCTATCGGAGGCGAGCGGGACAAGCGAACGGGCGTTATTTTGGCGAAATCCATTCCTGCGAAAAAGTGCGGAGTCAAGACGGGCGAGCCTGTCGCGCTTGCTTTGCAAAAATGCCCAGAGCTGTATTTGGCGCGACCGAATTTCGGTCTTTACGAGCGATGTTCTCACGCTTTTATGGATATTTGCCGCGAGTATGCTCCCGTGCTTGAGAAATATTCGATAGACGAGTGCTTCCTTGATATGACCGGCACGGGAAAGCTGTATCCCAATCCCGCTACCGTCGCGTGTGAGATAAAAGACAGAATACGGGACGAACTCGGATTTACCGTTAATATAGGCATTTCGGACAGAAAAGTACTTGCGAAAATGGCAAGCGATTTTGAAAAGCCTGACAAGGTCCACACTCTTTTCTACGCTGAAATAAAGGAAAAGCTGTGGCCGCTTTCGGTGCGGTCTTTGTTTACCATAGGAGGGTCTACCGCCGAGCGGCTTGAGCGAATGCGGATAAAGACGATTGGCGAGCTTGCACAGCACGAGCTTGCTTTTGTGCAGTCTGTTGTCGGAGTTAAAATGGGTGAGCAGATACACAATTTCGCAAACGGAATAGACGACTCCGAGGTCGTGCGCGAGCCGGAGGATGCTAAAGGGTACAGCGTATCTACCACTCTTGAGGATGACGTTACCTCATACGAGACCGCGCACGATATTCTGTTTGCTCTGACCGACAGCGTGTCCGCGAGAATGAGGGCGGACGGAGCAAAATCACAGTGCGTTGGCGTTACTATTCGGGATAATTATTTTCATAACAAATCGCATCAGATCACTCTTTCTGAAGCGACAGACCTGACTCTTGAGATCTACGAAACCGGAAAACGCCTGTTTTCCGAGCTTTGGGATGGGCGCACACCGCTTCGTCTTATCGGGCTTTCGCTGACAGGAGTTACCAAAGATGAGCCTGTACAGCTTACCATGTTTCCCGACGAAAAAAAAGAAAAGGGAAGAAAGGTAGATAAGACTATCGACGACATCAGAAGCAAATTCGGCTCGGGAACTATAATGCGCGGAACTTCATACATTACGTCATACGACGTCGGCAAAAAATACAAAGCGCAAATGAAAAATAAAAACGAAAATAACAAATGACTGCAGTACAGATGTGCTGCAGTCATTTGTTTAGTGACCCGTGGCGGGAATGGAATGACCCTCGCTACGCTCGCGTCATTCGGCAAGTTGCCCTGAAATACGGAGATAATTTTATGATTTTGTTAGCAACTTGCGTCGATTCGTAGTAGAATCGACAAACAAAAAAAGCTCACCGAATGGTGAGCTTTCTTTGTTTGGTGACCCGTGGGGGAATCGAACCCCCGTTTCCAGCGTGAGAGGCTAGCGTCTTGACCGCTTGACCAACGGGCCTTACCTTACGACTTTGATATTATACCACTTTATGCGGAAAATGTCAATAGATTTTTGCAAAAAAATAAAATAAAAAATATTTCAAAAAGGTATTGACAAAATGAGTCGTTTTTGGTATAATAATATCCGTTGGTGATGCTGCTATGGCTCAGTCGGTAGAGCGCGTCCTTGGTAAGGACGAGGTCCCCGGTTCAAATCCGGGTAGCAGCTCCAAAAAGAAAAGTCGCACACGAAAGTGGGCGATTTTTTCTTTTTGTACTATTATCTTTTATTTTTTCTCTATTCTCTTTTCTCTAAATACTTTATGCGACTTTTCCAGATAAAAGATAAAAAAGAAGAGAGAAAAGAAAAGGTGTGGATTCACGACGGATTATAAATACAATACTTCGCATTGATTTTTCACTGTTTTTATGCTATAATTCACCTAAGGATGTGATTTTATGATAAATTATGCACACAGAGGAGCGAGTGAATATGCTCCGGAAAATACACTTTCATCTTTTTATTTAGGGTTACTGTTAGGGGCTAACGGAATAGAGACGGACGTTCAGAAAACCAAAGATGATGTTTTGGTGTTATTTCACGATGGTGCAATAGACAGAGTTTCGGATGGTAGTGGAAAACTTTGCGATTACACATGGGAAGAACTTAAAAAAATCAAAATTTACGGAAACAGCACAACAGGATTTTCTGATAGAATTGTTACATTGCGTGAATTTTTAGAAAAGTTTTCTCAATATGATATACACTTTGCCATCGAGCTTAAAGGGCCTGATGTTGAAGAAGCGACGCTTGCTATGGTGAAGGAATTCGGAATGATGGATAAAACAACCTTCACAAGCTTTAATTTTGAGTATATTAGAAAAATTAAAGAGTTAGATCAAGCTGCACGTGTCGGTTGGCTAACTGCTTCAACAGAGGATGAAGTGATTAAAGGTTTATTGGAAATTGGCGGTGAAGAAATTGCACCCAAGGCAGAACTTCTTACGGCGGAGTTTGTGGGAAAATGCAGAAAAATAGGCCTTGGTGTAAGAGCATGGGGTGTGTCTAACGTTACCCTTATGAAGAAAATGTGTCTGTTAGGCGTTGACGGTATGACGGTAAACTTCCCTGATAGACTGTCACAATACTTAAATATACCGGGAAACTCCTAATACATATGTAATAAATGACATTAAGAAAGACTCTCTGTTTTTCACCCGGTTCTTTTTCAGACACAAGAAACAAAGCTAAAATCTGTTCTTGAAAGAGAACGGATTTTTTATTTTGCCACGCGATTTTATCCCCTCACATGTTTTTACTAATTCAGTAGAAAAAAGTATTGCAACTGCGGCGTTCGTATGCTATAATACATATAAGAGGTGATTTTCTTGAAAAACAAAAAGCAGGTTATCAGCTGTGCGGTTGTAGTTGCAATATTATTGGTAATATTTTTCGTTTATAATAATCCTACGATTGAGGGACACACTTGGGTGCTTACTACGGCACAGCAGGCAGACGCGCCGTATCTCGTTGTGGCTCATAAGCAGGGCGTAGATCTGTCTACCGACGGAAATGATATTTTTTCTTTTTCTAAGGAAATCGATCTCATCTGTACAGCAAAAGGCGGTAAGCTTACCATTACTGACAAAACTAACGGCAAAACCTATGAGGGTACCTACAAAGCTACTTCTTTGTTAGATTTTGCATTTAAAAGTTACGATGTTGTTATAGACGGGAAAGCGGGAGTATCCAACATTAGTTCGTCTTCTAACCGCAATTTGGTTGTTTCGATTGACGGTTATTTGTTGAGTTTTGAAGCGCAGTAAGTTTTATGAGCTAAAAAGTTTATATATCATATATATCAGAAAAAGTAAGACGAGCGTCTTGCTTTTTCTGATATATAGGTTCCTGTTAAAATTGAACACTTGCTATTTTAACAGTTATATGATATAATGAACCAATAATATTTTTCTTTGACGGGAGGGGATAATATTGAAAGCGAATAAGAGCCGCCGCTTACTGACAGTTTTTATAAGAACGCTGATCGTTATAGGCGTTACGGTTGCGATGCTACTTGTGTTTTTGCTTGGCGCTATGTGGATAATCGCGCGCGGACCGTCTCCTGCCGCCGGCAGACTTTTCGTACTCTCTGTCAGAGAAACGAGCGCGGTCGGATTTTTGGCTGACATATATTTTTCCAAAGAGGAGATCGCTTCTTTCTATAATAACAACGAGAAAAGCGACGAGAAGACAGATACCTCGCTGATACAGATTCCCTCTGACAAGAACCCTTCAGATACCGATAATACGCAGACGCAAACCCCGCCCGGATATGAAACTCCGCCGGTTGCGAGCGATAGCGGCATTGAGATATACGACGTAAAAGGACCTTCTTATCTCGGTAAAATGATGGTTATCTCCGATCCTTCGCGCGTTATCGTAGGAGTACCCGATAAATTCGGTGACGATTCCAAAGGTCTTTCGGTAAACGAAATGATAAAGAAATACGGCGCGGTTGCCGGAATTAACGCGGGCGGATTTTACGATGAAGGCGGTAGCGGCACCGGCGGTATCCCCGACGGCGTGGTGATCGTTGACGGTGAGGCTCTCTGGGGCCTCAACGACACGAACGCGTACAACGTAGTCGGATTTGATGCTGACAATATTCTGCACGTCGGTAGAATGACCTGCCGCGCCGCGCTTGACGCGGGAATTACGGACGCGGTCAGCTTCGGTCCTTCGCTTATAATAAACGGTAATCCTACCAATTCCGGCTGGAAACTCGGCGGCGGAGTCAATCCCCGTACTGCTATCGGTCAGCGTTCGGACGGAGCGGTACTGCTTCTCGTTATCAATGGCAGACAGATAGACAGCCTTGGTGCAACGTACGACGATCTTATTGACATAATGCTTGAATACGGCGCGGTAAACGCCTCTAATCTTGACGGCGGCTCATCCTCGCTTATGATCTATAACGGTGAATATATAACGAACAGCGCGTACATTTTCGGTGAGCGCGTGATCGCTACCTCATTTCTCGTTATGCCGGAGGTGAAGTGATGAAGGATTTCAGAAGAACTTCTCAAAAAGCACCTGTGCGCAGAGCCGTAAAACCGAAAAAGGGTAACGGATTTTTGCGCGGAATAAGCATTTACGTGAGCGTCTTTGCTGTGCTTGCCATCGCCGTGCTTGCGGTCTTATGGTGCTTTATGTCCGCTTATGAAAAGTCTCTGCCTGAGAATGCGCTTGTTGCGTATACGTCGGACGGCGGCGTGCTTCTTCTCAAAGAGGCGGCAAGTCGGTCGGGCGAAGACGCTGACAGACTTGAACATCTTTTCTCGGTTAAACTTGACGGTAAAAACATCACCTGCAGAAAAAAGACGGGTGAATATTCTGTTGCCGCGCCTGTTTATTCGGTGTGTGCTGACGGTGAGGCGTATTTTACTCTCGAGCTGGAAAAAGGGAAGGGCCTCGGCTTTGGCATGAACGAGTGGGTTGTTAAAAGCCTGACCGCGGACGATGCTTATTTCATGACCGAGGTGCATACCCTTTCGGTTACGGTGCCGAGTGGCTCTGTCGTGACGGTGAACGGTCAAAAGCTTGACGAAAAATACGTTGAAAAGAACGATCTTCATTACAGTGATATAAATCCTTACGAGCTTTCAAAAAACGAGCTTGTGTGCACAAAATATGCGGTTGCAGAGCTTTATACTCCGCCGTCTGTCGCGGTTGAGTATGAGGGTGCAGAGCTTGTTCCTGTAATTAAAAGCGACTATTCCTACGTGTTTATGCCGTGGGAGGCTGATTCGGTTGAGGTTAAGGCTCCGAGCAACGCAAACGTGGCGGTGAACGGATACCTGCTTACATCCGAGTATATAGTAGACTCAAAACAGTATTCCGACGTTCTGGATGAAGAAAAGGGTGCTGAGGGCTTGCCGTGCGAGGTTACGTACCGTCTTGACGGTATGTTCACCACACCTGAAGTCAAAGCCGATCTCGACGGTATCGTGCTTGAATGTACCAAGGGCGATCATGGTTACGGATTTGCTTATCCCGTTTCTGCAAAATACGTTGCTATAGTCAGTGTGCCGAGCAGCGCGGAGCTTTTCTTTGGAGACAACAAGGTGGATACGTCCCGTATTACTGCGGAAAATGTGGCTATCGAGCGATTTGCGGGACTTGAAGGGTATATAGGAACTTTGCCGACGGTTACGATGTATAAGCTCGACGGACTTTATCTGAAGCCTTCTTTTTCCGCGTCTGATGCTAACGGTGTGCTTGACCTTTCTTACGAGCATTTCACCGGAAGAAATTGCGAATATGAGTTCGCTCGGGTAAGTAACGAAGCGCACGATACCGAAAATTTGCTGACGTTACTTAAACTTTACGTAAAATACACCGCTTACGGAAATCAAGAGACGCAACAGAATTATAACGCATTGCTACCGTACGTGATTTCCGGCTCGCCCGTTGCTAAAATCCTGCGTGAATCGGTTGAAAGCGTGAAGTGGAACAGTGCTATGACCGACATTAAGTATAACGACATGGGCGCCCGTAATTTCGTGGATTACGGAGAAAATTGCTATACTTGCGAGCTTTACTGCGACGTAATGCTTTCGAGATGGAATAATCAGCGTCATTACGTAAGTACGTGGGACGTTATCTGCGTTAAAACAGCGGACGGATGGCTCGTTTGGGAAATGACAACTAAATAAAAATAAAAATAGCAAGTTCGGTTTCCGAACTTGCTATTTTTTAATAATTTATCTCTTAACTCTTGCGTTGCCGCCCCAGATGCTCCATACCTGTTCTTCATCTGCAGGCTGTGCGT
>CAZGHD010000124.1:0-6387 GCA_964525525.1 uncultured Lachnospiraceae bacterium
CCAGCCAGATGGTTCGCACCATCAAGTACTTCGCTGAGCTCAACTAATTCAGCCACAGCATATAAGGTTAATACTCACGCGGGAAGCCAATGGCTTCCCGCTTTTTCATTTTCCAAACTTGACAGCGGCGGTAATTTGTGGTAACATATAAACTGTGTGATAAAACGCAGAAAAGGAAGTGTTCTTATGAAGAAAATTGTGTTTTTTATATTGGCGGCAGTTATTATCGTGTCGACCGTTACGCTTACTTTGTCAGCGCAGAGCTCCTCGGAGGAAAAGGCTTACATAGCAACGCAGCTTTATGAGAATTTCCTTAAAGCTCCTGTTGAACTGTTTTGCTGGACTGATGCCGGAATTATGCGTTCTACGTGGATGGGGTCGGAGGCAGAGCTTGATTACGTAAGGGATCTTACGGTAGAGCTTACGAAAAACTGCGAAACTATCGACGATAAAATTTATACCGTTGCAAAATATATTGCTCAAAACGTTTGTTACGACTACGACTATTATAGAGGTCTAACTACTAATGTTCCGCCGTATGATCCTTGTTCTGTTCTTCAAAAGGGATACGCGGTGTGTAGCGGATATGCGAAGACCTACGAGGCGATGCTTCAGTCTATCGGGATTCCGTGCGTTTACGTTTCTGCCCCGAATCACGCATGGAATCTTGTCTATAACGGAGAACGCTGGATGCTTATTGATACTACGTGGATGTCGGCAAGTTCGAAAAACAATGGTGAGCTTTGCAAAGCTGAGCTTGTTAATATGAAGTGGTATGACTTTACCTTTGAGGATGCTTTAAAGGAAAATAAGCACGTTATTGACGGTTTGCCGTTGTATATGGTGGACGGTGAGCTTACGGATTATCCGGATTACAGTGAGCTTCCGTATATATACTGGCCTGACGGAGTTGAGGTAGTAACCGGTGAGCTGTTTTCCGATATGGATTATATAGAAAAGTTGGAGCTTCCCAAAACCTTGAGAGTTATAGGCGAACGCGTGTTTTCGGGATTTTCAAACATAACCGAGGTTGAAATCCCAGAGGGAGTAACGACGATAGGCGATTATGCATTTCGTTGGTGCAGCAACTTGGCTGACGTGAAATTGCCCGATTCATTGGAAACAATAGGTGATGAAGCATTCCGTATGTGCTATGCTTTGAAGAATATGGATATACCCGACGGGGTAACGTCGATAGGCGAATATGCGTTTTACGATTGTACGGCCCTGGATAGTATAGATCTGCCGAAAAGTTTGACAAGCTTGAAGAATCATGCATTTTACGGTTGCCGTAGTTTAAAGAGTATAGAGATCCCCGGCGGAATAAAAACAATAGAATACGATCTGTTTGATGGCTGTTCCGGACTTACAGACGTAAAGATAGGCGAAGGAATAACAAGGATAGAAGATATGGCGTTTTTGGGGTGCACGTCGCTCACTGAGATAACGATGCCGAAAAGCTTTACGAGTATGAGCAGAGACGTATTTAAACGATGTGGAAACCTTACCAGCATTATTTTCAAAGGCGATGCACCAACTTTTTGGGCTTATAACGCTGTGCCCACGTATATTACTCTTTATTATTACGAAGGGACGGCAGGATGGACGAGTCCAACGTGGACTGCGCCCTGTATGTACACTTACATTTACAATACCGTGGCGCTTAAACCTGAGATCGTGCAAGTTTTGGGTGACCTTGACGAAAACGGAGTGGTGGACGTAGACGACGTGCTCGCTTGCCTTGATCTTGCGTTCGTAACTCCTACTGAAGAACAGCTCAAACTTGCTGATCTTGACTCAAACGGCGTAGTTGACGTTGACGACGTACTGATCTGCCTTGATCTTTGTTTTGCTTCATAACTTAAAAAACGGGAAGCCGTCGGCTTCCCGTTTTTTTACATCTGTTTTCTTATATGCTCAAGCGCGCCTTTTTCGAGCCTTGAAACTTGGGCTTGGGAGATGCCTATCTCCTCGGCGATCTCCATTTGGGTTTTGCCTTTATAAAAGCGCATATCAATGATCTCGCGTTCTCTGGCGTTTAGCTTTTTCATCGCTTCGCGCAGAGCGATGTCCTCCAACCACGCCTCGTCGTTTGAAGAATCGTCACTTATCTGATCCATAACGTATATAGAGTCCCCGCTGTCGCTGTATATCGGCTCGAACAGCGAGATCGGATCAACGATCGCCTCAAGCGCGGTTGCGACGTCGCTTTTCTTTTCGCCCAAAAATTCCGCTATCTTTTCAATGCTCGGTTCTTCCGAGTTGTCTGCCGACAATGCTTCTTTTGCGCTGAGCGCGCGGTAAGCGAGGTCGCGCATAGAACGGCTCACCCTTATTGCATTATTGTCGCGCAGATAACGCCGTACCTCTCCGATTATCATCGGAACCGCGTAGGTACTGAATTGAACGTCAAGCTCGGTGTTGAAATTGTCCACCGCCTTGATAAGTCCGATGCATCCCACCTGAAATAGGTCATCAAGATTTTCGTGACGGTTAGTGAAACGTTGGATTATGCTCAAAACAAGTCTTAGATTTCCGTCTATCAACTTTTGGCGCGCCTCGGAATCTCCTGCTTTCGCGCGCTTGAGCAGCTCGTCCTTTTCCGCACCGCTGAGAGTTTTCAGCTTTGCGGTGTTTACTCCGCAGATCTCTACCTTGTTATAGTACATGCTTTTCCTGCCTCTCTCGTTTAGTTAAGTTAAGTATTGCCGTGTGTTGAGGCGGATTATACAGTAATATTTTTCCTTTTCGAGTCTGTGCTGTGTTGACAAAATACGCCGCGGAGTATATAATTAAACCGAGAGGTGAGGTATATGCGTGATAATTTCAAAAGTATTGTGAAATCTACTGCGAGGGTCATCAGAAAGAACGGTAGGATGACCAGACGGGAGATTGCAGATATTCTTCCGGTCAGCATTATGACGGTCGGAAAAGCAGTGGATTTTCTTTGCGAGCTCGGCATAGTATCCGAGACGGTTCCGCACACCCCGGGAACGGGAAGAAAGGCGGGACTTCTTTCGCTGTCCGAAAGATACTGCGTGGTTATAGACGTGTCACGGCGTAATTTCACTCTCGATATATTTGACGTCTGTGGGAAAAAGATTTCCGCGCTTACCCACCGTTACAGCGACACAGCGCTGTTTGAAGAAAATCTGTACATATTTTTTGACCGTGTGAAGGCGTTTTGCACCGAGAAGTTGCGTGATGTGGTTTTGATAGGGGGCGGAATGATCGTTCCCGGACGGTATGATCCCATCGCCGACAAAGTCGAGATGGCGGGAAGTATGGATTTTGTGGGCGTTAATCCGTCGGCTTTGTTGTCGGGCGCATTTTCGGACGTGCCTACTCTCGTCACAGATGCTATCTCGATGGGCGCGGCGTGGGCAGCTGAATGTTTTCCGCAGTATGAAAACGCGATATATCTCAAGGCTGACGAACCTCTCGGTGCGACAATAGTTACCGGCGGCAGACCGTGGAGAGGCGCTGTCTGTGGTATAGGATTTCCGAGCGGCGCGGACAGCGATAAGCTCTACGCGTATATGACTTATATAGAAAAGGCGCGTTTTATAGCCCGCGCGATAGCGGGATATATGACCGTGTTTTGCCCTGACGCTGTGATTATTGAGCGTTCGGACGGCAGTGCCGATGACGGAATGGCAGAGACCGTCGCCTCACTTTTGACAACCGAATTTTCTGTCAAGGCTGACCTCTGTCCGCGCGTTATGTGCTTTTCTTCGGAGGACGGCGGGAAGAAGAACGGAGTTTTGTCGAGAATATTTGAAAATTTTCTTGATGAGACCGTAAAATGATTTTGTTTATATTAGGTGGTATTTATGTACGGTAATTTGAACGTTATAAAGGAATGTGACGTGCTTGTCGTTGGCGGAGGTCCGGCGGGGTGCGCTGCCGCAATACAGTCTGCACGGGAAGGAGTAAACACCCTTCTTATAGAACAAACCGGAATGCTTGGCGGTGCGACGGTTAATCAGGACGTTGTGGTCGTGCTTTCGCAAAACGCGGCAGACTTTGAGGGTATATGGCAGGAATATATGGCGGAGCTTTTGGCTCTTGACGGTGCAAGAAGAGAGGATTTTACCTATGGTCCGATGATCGTGCGCGGAATAGTAGACCCCTGCATCGTGAGACTTGTTTGGGACAGGCTTATAGACAGAGCCGGGGTGGATCTCATACTCCACTGTCATTTCGTTGACGTTATAAAAAACGGAGCTAATATAGACGGAGTCGTCGTAAACACGAGACAGGGAATGGGTATCATCAAGGCGAAAAACGTTATTGACTGTACCGGCGACGCTATCGTATGCAACACGGCAGGCGCGAAGTGGGAACAGGGAAAAGACGACAGCAAATATGCGATGAGCCTTACTAAGGTTATGCGCCTCGGAGGTATAGAATCAAACGAGGGCGTGGCTGACGAAGCGGAAAAAGAAGAATTAAGACGCATACTTAAAGAAGAATGTGAAAAGGGAACGTATACCTCGGCATTGCTTACTACCGGCAGGGTTTTGCAATACGTGAACCGAAATCTGATCTGGTATTCAAAGAAGCGGAAGGAGCTTATGCTGGTAACAAGCCGCATACTGAATTGCGATCCCAATTCGTTTGAGGATATTACCAGAGCGGAAAGAGAAGGACTGACCAGTCTTTACGAGGTGTATGATTTTTATAAGAAATACGTGCCGAATTGCAGCAACTGCTTTATAGCTCATATCTCAAATCAAGTTGGCGTGCGTTCGTCAAGGCGGGTGGTAGGTCGCGACCGTGTATCTCAGGATGATGCGATAGCACTCAGAAAGCGCGAGGACGGAATAGCTAAGTCCTCGTGGCAGTTAGACGTCTGGCCGAGTGACAGCTACACGGCACCCGCAGGTAATGCAGGAGGAATAAAGGACGAGGAAACTTTTGAGACGTTTAAGAAAAAGATAAAGCGCGGAGATTATTTTGAGGTACCGTACGGCGCACTACTGGTTGACGGATTTGAAAATCTGCTTATGGCAGGAAGGATAATTTCTGCAGATCATCTGGCACAGGCGTCGCTTCGTATACAGCAGACCTGTATGAGCACGGGACAGGCGGCGGGATACGCGGCGGCAAAGAGCGTAAAGGACGGGGTGGCGCCGTGGCAGCTTGACGGCGTGAGCATCTCGCAAAAGCTTAAAGATATACGCAAGGCAACGCCGCCCGCGTGGGAAGGTCTCACCGTCCAATATTTTCTGAAGCAGAATGAGGAAAAACTTTAAAATAATCAATTTTACACTTGACAAATCAATGCAAATGGTGTATAATACTTGAGTACAAAGAAGCAGAACGTTCTCCGTTCTCACCTTGCGTTTCTATCGACAGGGTTAATACGATTGGTTTACACTATATTTGTGCCACTTGTATGCGGAGAATTGTTTCTCCGCATTTTCTATTTTTTGGAGGTGTATAGTATTAGCGCAAAAACTACGCAGACCAATCTGACCAATGAGGACATCAAGGTAAAAGAGGTCAGAGTTGTTGGTGAAGATGGCGAACAGCTTGGTATAATGGATACCGCGGTCGCTC
The DNA here is from genome assembly GCA_964525525.1 of uncultured Lachnospiraceae bacterium. Taxonomy (GTDB): domain Bacteria; phylum Bacillota; class Clostridia; order Oscillospirales; family CAG-272; genus RGIG2161. The sequence continues at coordinate 5,566 of CAZGHD010000124.1, forward strand.
TTCAGAAAGCATACGATCAGGGTGTTGATCTTGTTATGATGGCTCCTAACGCAGTGCCGCCCGTGTGCCGCATTATGGATTACGGTAAGTTCCGTTTCGAAAAGGAAAAGAGAGAAAAGGAATCACGTAAGAAACAGCAGGTAGCAGAGGTTAAAGAGGTACAGCTCAGCTGTCGTATCGACACGCACGATTTTGAGACTAAGGCAAACAGAGCGATCGGCTTTTTGAAGCGCGGAGATAAAGTTAAGGTTATCGTCCGTTTCAAAGGACGCGAAATGTCTCACCTTGAAATAGGCCGTGAGATGCTTGAGCGTTTTGAAGCTTACTGTTCCGAATTCGGTGTCGTAGACAAAAAGCCTAATCTTGAGGGCCGCTTTATGACTATGTTCATAAGCCCTGTAAAAGCAGCTCCCGCAAAATCCGCAGGAAAAGAAGCTCCTGCAAATGAACAATAGGATTACAGATTCACTTATCTGAATTTGGTATCATATATCACTACTGAAAAGAGGTTGTAAAAATGGGAAAAATCAAGACTCATAAAGCTTCCGCGAAAAGATTTTCCGTTACCGGAAGCGGTCTCGTAAAAATGAATCATTCACAGCATCGCCACAATCTTGGTCACAAGACCACCAAGCGTAAGAGATCTCTTCGTAAGGCCACCTATCTCAGCGAATCTATGGCTCCTACGATCAAGACCCTTATCGGTAAGAACTAATCAGATATTAAGAGGAGGATAACATAAAATGGCAAGAGTTAAAGGTGCGCTCGCTACGCGCAAGAGAAGAATAAAAGTTCTTAAACTCGCAAAAGGCTATTGGGGCG
>CAZGHD010000125.1:0-6322 GCA_964525525.1 uncultured Lachnospiraceae bacterium
CTTGACAATAGCAAAACGGAGTGCCTTGCGGCACTCCGTTTTCATTTTTCTTTTGATCAGTGGTTGCTATATCCTGCTTTTTTGGGGATCTGAACAGCCTCTTCTTCTTTTTCAACACGCATTATAACGAACGCGCGATCTTCCGTTCTTGAGATATACGCGTACATATACTCAACTGTGATAGAATTCTCGGCAAGGATATTAAGAACCTTTGCAAGTCCGCCGGGCTTATCCTCGATACCGACAGAGAGAACGCTGGTCATTGATGCGGTGATATTATTTTTAGCAAGAAGTTCAACGACGTCGTCGGGATTGTCAACGATGATTCTGAGTATACCGAAGTCGGTAGTATCCGCGATAGAAAGCGCGTAGATACTGATGTTATTCTTACCGAGAATATCGGTGATCTCTGCCAGGCGGCCGTGTCTGTTTTCAACGAAAATCGAAATCTGTTTGATGATCATATAAAGCTTCCTTTCCGCACGTTTAGTGCCGTTACTCTTTTTTGTGGAAACGCTGATATATCAAAGACCTCGGCGGTCTATTACGCGTTTAGCCTTACCCTCGGAACGCTCGATAGTGTTGGGCTCAACAAATGTGATCTTTGAAGCGACACCGAGAACCGACTGCATCTTATCGGATATAGTCTTGCTGAGATCCTCAAGTCCCTTGACCTTATCCGAGAACAACGCGGGAGAAACCTCTACCTTGATCTCCATAGTATCAAGGTTGTTTATTCTGTCAACGATTATCATGTAGTGAGGATCGACCTGACCGACAGAAAGAAGAACGCTCTCAATCTGGGACGGGAATACGTTTACGCCGCGAATGATAAGCATATCGTCACTGCGTCCGGACGGCTTCATCATACGAACGAAGGTACGTCCGCACTCGCATTTCTCGCGGGTGATGCTTGAAATATCTCTCGTGCGGTAACGTATAAGAGGAAGTGCCTCTTTGGTGATACAGGTAAATACAACCTCGCCCTTCTCACCCTCGGGAAGAACCTCGCCGGTGTCGGGGTCTATTATTTCTATGATAAAGTTATCCTCGTTTACGTGCATACCCGCCTGGCACTCACACTCGTAAGCGACGCCGGGGCCGGATATTTCGGAAAGGCCGTAAATATCGTAAGCCTTTATACCGAGACGCTGTTCGATCTCGTGTCTCATAGCCTCGGTCCACGGCTCTGCGCCGAAGATACCCGCTTTAAGGCTGAGGGTAGAAACGTCAACGTTATTCTCCTTGAGTACGTCTGCAATAAACAGCGCGTAAGAAGGAGTACAGCAAAGGATAGAGGACTTGAAGTCCTGGAGCATGGTTATCTGTCTTGCAGTATTACCGCTCGATGCGGGAATTACCGTAGCGCCGACCATTTCAGCGCCGTAGTGAAGGCCGAGACCGCCTGTGAACAGACCGTATCCGTAGGAAACGTGAACGTAATCGTTCTCCTCTCCGCCTGCGGCAACAAGTGCGCGCGCCGCACACTCGGACCAGATGTCAATATCGTGCTTGGTATAGCCTACGACAGTCTGTTTGCCGGTAGTACCCGAGGATGCGTGGATTCTCTGAAGCTTATCGGGAGATACAGCAAAAAGTCCGTAGGGATAGTTATCGCGCAGATCCTGCTTGTAGGTAAAGGGGAGCTTATGAAGATCGTCAACCGACTTGATGTCCTCCGGCTTTATACCTGCCTCGTCAAAGCGCTGACGGTAAAGCGGTACGTTTTTATATGCGTGATATACCGTGCGTGAAAGATTAAGGGACTGAAGGTGCCAGAGCTGATGACGCGGAGCTGTCTCTATGTCCTCGCTGAAATATTTTTTCATTAAAGTATTCTCTTTTCTTTAGTTATTTATTTGCGGCTACGCCGAGATCAAATGCGCGAAGATTAAGCTCAAGGAACTTTTCGGGAACGCACGCGCGCACCGCGGCTTTGAGGCTGTCCTCGTCAAATCCGAGAACGTGAGCCGCAAGTCCGATAAGCGCTACGTTTGACGCTTTTTCGCTTCCCGCCTGACGTGCGAGCTCAAGCGCATTTGCAGAAACAAGGCTTACGCCAGCATCCTTGATAGTGTCAAGCACAGCTTCGGGATATTTAGCCGCGCCGGTGATTACCGGCATCGGATTTATCTTCTGCTCGCTCGTTACGATAACTCCGCCCTTTTTCAGATAAGGAAGCCAACGAGCCGCCTCAAGCTGTTCAAAAGAAAGTATAACGTCTGCCTCACCGTGGCATATAATAGGCGAATATACTTTATCGCCATATTTTACGTAGGTAACTACCGAGCCGCCTCTCTGAGACATACCGTGAACCTCGGAAACCTTTACGTCGTAGCCTGCATCAAGAGCCGCGCGGCCGATTATTCTTGCGGCAAGGAGCGATCCCTGACCGCCGACGCCGACTATCATAATATTCTTACTCATTGTCTGCACCTCCGATAGCTCCGAAATGGCACATGTGCTTACATACTCCGCAGCCAGTACAAAGTGCGCTATCTATAACGGCTTTTCCGTCTACCATAGAGATAGAGGGACAACCGATCGCCATACAAGCGCGGCAGCTTCTGCACTTGTCAGCATCAACGGTAAGCGGCGGAGCGGCTTTTACGTATTTGAGAAGCGCGCAGGGACGGCGGCAGATAACGACAGACGCACAGTCAGCCGCAAGCTCTTCCTTGAGTACGTCTTCAAGTGCCTTTATATCGTAAGGATCAACTACTCTGATATGCTCTTTCGCAATTCCCGCAGCCTCAGCAACAGCCTCAAGGCTGATAGCGTAGGTAGGCTGATTTTTAAGGGTAAGTCCGGTACAGGGATTCTGCTGGTGTCCTGTCATACCGGTAATCGAGTTATCAACGATAACAACGGTAGAGCAGCCTGTATTATAGGTAATATTAGCAAGTCCGGTCATGCCCGAGTGCATAAAGGTCGAGTCACCGATAACCGCAACCGATTTATGTACCGACTCCTCGCCGCGGATCTTGTTAAATCCGTGGATAGCAGAGATAGACGCGCCCATGCAAAGGGTGGTATCCATACTTCCGAGAGGATGAGCCGCACCGAGAGTGTAGCATCCTATATCGCCGAATACGTTGAGCTTGAGTTTCTTGAACACGTAGAACACGCCTCTGTGCGGACATCCCGAGCAAAGTGCCGGAGGACGCGGCGGGATCTCGGTGTCTTTAAGCTCGTCGAAATCGGCTTTTTTGCCGAGGATCTTTTCAGCGATAAGCTCACTTGAGAACTCACCAAGAAGCGGAAGAAGATTTTTACCCTCGATCTCACCGCCGTTTGCATTTTTGATGCCTGCGGCTTTGATCTGGGTTTCAAGTACGGGATCAAGCTCCTCGATAACGATAACTCTGTCACATTTAGCGGCAAAATCCGCGATAGATTTAAGCGGAAGCGGATTTACAAGTCCGAGCTTGAAATACGAAGCGTTGTCGCCGAAGCACTCCTTTGCGTAAATGTAAGAAGCACCTGCGGTTATGATACCGAGCTTAACGGTATTGAACTCAACTCTGTTAAGAGAGGTCGTCTCCGCAAATTCAGCCAGCTTACTGAGTCTGTCTTCAACGACTACGTGACGGCCGCGAGCATTCGCGGGCATCATAACGTATTTAGCTATATTTTTCTCGTAGTCACGAATCTGCACTTCCTTGCGGTCCTCGGTATCAACGATACTCTGGGAGTGTGCAACTCTGGTAGAGGTGCGAAGGATAAAGGGAGTATCAAACTGCTCTGACAGCTCGTACGCCTCTTTAGTAAACGCACAGCACTCATCGGAATCAGACGGTTCTACCATCGGGAGCTTTGCCGCGATAGCGTAGTGACGGCTGTCCTGCTCGTTCTGGGAAGAGTGCATACCGGGATCGTCTGCAACGCCGATTACCATACCGCCGTTAACGCCGGTATAAGCGGTTATAAACAGCGGATCAGCCGCAACGTTGAGGCCAACGTGCTTCATCGCACAAAACGAACGTCCGCCTGCGATGGACGCGCCGATAGCAACTTCAAGCGCAACCTTTTCGTTCGGTGCCCACTCCGCGTATATTTCGTCGTATTTAGCTGCAAATTCGGTTATCTCGGTACTCGGGGTTCCGGGGTAACTTGAAACGAGACGAACGCCAGCTTCGTAAAGTCCGCGCGCTACCGCTTCGTTTCCTATCATAAGTTTCTTCATTACGTGAAATTGCCTTTCTGATATTTTAATTATCTTTCAATAGTTTATTTTACACGGTTGTCTATTATGCGCTTTGCCTTGCCGGCGGTACGCTCAATAGACTTGGGCTCAAGAAGATTGATCTTCGCGTCAAGTCCGAGAACAGTCTGAAGCTTGTGGCGAATGGTCTTCTGAAGATTTTCAAGCTCTGAATACTTGGTAAGCAGGCTACCGTCGATAAGCTCGATATTGATCTCAAAATCGTCCATAAAGTTGACAGTCTTGAGCACTATCTGATAGTGAGGACCGACCTGGGGAATACTGATAAGAACGCTCTCGATCTGGGTCGGGAACACGTTTACACCCTTGATCTTGATCATATCGTCGCTTCTTCCTTTGGGTTTAGCCATACGGGCGTGGGTGCGTCCGCACTCACAGGTATCGTAATTAATGGTGGTAACGTCCTTGGTTCTGTATCTGAGAAGCGGGATACCCTCTTTAGAAAGAGTGGTAACGACCAGCTCACCCCAATCGCCGCGGTCTTTTACCGCGCCGGTCGTGCTGTCAATGATCTCGGGAAGGAAATGATCCTCCGCGATATGCATTCCCGCACGCTGGCGGCACTCGCCCGCAACACCGGGGCCGCAAAGCTCGCTCATACCGTAGTTATCGGTAGCAAACAGATTCCACGCCTCCTCGATCTTTGCGCGCATCTCGTCAGAACAGCCCTCTGAACCGAACAGACCGAGACGGACGTTAAGAGTTCTCGGATCTACGCCGATCTCCTTTGCAACCTCAGCGATATACATCGCATATGTAGGAGTAGAAACGATAGCGGTAGTGCCAAGATCCTTCATCATTTTTATCTGCTTTTCGGTGTTACCCGAGGAAATCGGAATAACCGTCGCGCCAAGCTGCTCAAGACCGTAGTGAAGCCCGAGAGCTCCCGTAAACAGACCGTAGCCGAAGCATATCTGAACGATGTCTTCCTCTGTCGCACCCGCCGCAACTACCAGACGGGAAACGCAGTCACTCCACATTTTAAGATCGTTCTGGGTGTAACCCACAACAGTCGGGTTACCGGTGGTGCCGGAAGACGCATGGATTCTCACGATGTTCTTCATCGGCTGAGCGAAAAGGCCGTAAGGATAGGTATCGCGTATATCTTCTTTGGTAGTATAAGGAATATACTGAATATCCGAAAGAGTTTTGATCTTATCGGCAGTAACGCCTACGCTGTCAAGACGCTCACGATAAAACGGAACGTTGTTGTAAACGTAATCCACTATACTTTTTAATTTATATAACTGAATGCGCTCTATCTCTGCGCGCTCCAAGGTTTCGACTTCTTTTTGCCAAAACATACCGTACTCCTTCTTTTTTCGGAGGCAAAATGATAATACCGCCCCCATTATATATTATATTACATTATATTATACCTTTTTTAAGTCCGCTTGTCAATGCAGATGTAGATTTTTGTCAAGATAGAGTAACAAAAACAAAGGAGAACCCCATATAGGAAGTTCTCCTTTATATCAATATAACTATTATAACTATTAGAACATTATGCGCTGCTCTATATAGGATTTAAGATCAGCTATAGCTATTCTCTCCTGCTGCATAGAGTCACGCTCACGGACGGTAACGCATCCGTCGTTTTCAGACTCAAAGTCGTATGTAATGCAGAAAGGAGTACCGATCTCATCCTGACGGCGGTAACGCTTACCGATAGAACCGGCCTCGTCGTAATCAACCGGGAAGTACTTAACGAGCTCGTCAAATACCTCGCCTGCTTTCTCGGAGAGCTTCTTCGAGAGAGGAAGGACAGCCGCCTTAAAAGGCGCAAGAGCGGGATGGAAATGCATAACTACACGGGTATCGTTCTCGCCGATAGTCTCCTCGTCGTAAGCCTCAACAAGGAATGCAAGGGTAACGCGGTCAGCACCGAGAGAAGGCTCGATAACGTAGGGAACGAAATGCTCGCCGGTCGCATCGTCAAAGTACTCAAGAGCTTCGCCGCTGTGCTTTGCGTGCTGACCGAGGTCGTAATCGGTTCTGTCAGCAATGCCCCAAAGCTCGCCCCAGCCGAACGGGAACAGATACTCAAAGTCGGTAGTAGCCTTGGAGTAGAAGCAAAGCTCTTCGGGATCGTGATCG
>CAZGHD010000126.1:0-6302 GCA_964525525.1 uncultured Lachnospiraceae bacterium
AGAAGATCACCAAGGGCTTCGGCGCAGGCTCCAACCCTGAAGTTGGCCAGCACGCCGCTGAAGAAAGCATTGACGAGCTTAAAAAAGCACTTGAGGGTGCTGATATGGTATTCGTTACCGCAGGTATGGGTGGCGGAACCGGTACCGGCGCCGCTCCTGTCGTTGCAAAAACCGCGCGCGAAATGGGCATACTTACCATCGGTATTGTTACCAAGCCGTTCGCATTTGAAGGCAAGCGCCGTATGCAGCAGGCAGAGGCAGGTATCGCTAATCTTCGCGACTACGTTGACTCTCTCGTTATTATTCCCAACGAGCGTCTGAAGCAGGTTTCCGAGACCAGAATTACCCTTCTCAACGCATTTGAAGTAGCTGACGACGTACTTCGTCGCGGTGTTCAGAGTATTTCCGAGCTTATAAACGTTCCCGGATTTATCAACCTTGACTTCAACGACGTTACCTCCGTTATGGCAGGCGCAGGATATGCTCACATGGGTATCGGTGTAGGTACCGGCAAGGATAAAGCAGAGCACGCAGCTAAAGAGGCTATTTCCAGCCCGCTTCTTGAGAGTACTATCGACGGCGCAAGCGGTATCATCGTAAGCATCACCGCTTCTCCTGATATTGGACTTGAAGAGGTTGACCTTGCGTCCACTATGATAGCTGACGCTGCTGATCCCGATGCTAACATCATTTGGGGTGCTGCGTTTGATCCCGAGCTTGAGGATACCATGCGTATTACCGTTATAGCTACCGGATTCAACAAAGAAAATTACCATAAGACCGGTGAGGAGATCGCTGCTGCCGCTGCTGCAAAGGCTGCTGCTGAAGCTGCTGCTCCCAAGGAGGAGACTGCTTCCTCTGAGGCTACCGTTTACGATCCGGTTAAGGACAACGAGATCGGTGAGGGTACAAAGCCCGAGATCCAGGAAGAAATCCTGGCTGAAAATGATTTTGACGATATTCTCAATATCCTCAAAAAATCCAATCGCCGCGATGATATAAGACGCAAATAATCGCGCAACATATTAAATCTGCATGACACACCGGCAGTCTCAAAGATTATAACTTGGGACTGCCGTGTTTGTTCATAATAATTTGGAGGTACACGGTGAAAAGATTGATACGTTCTAAAAATGCGGCGCTTACCGTTTTGCTTGTTTTTTTAGCGGCGAGCGTTGTTTTCGTCGTTACCGCGATAGTGATGATCTCTTTTCAGTCGGGCGATAAATTTGCTGATGACGGCGGAGTTCAGAATATCAGCCAAAATAGTTATTATTATAATTTTTTGCCGGAGAGCGAGCAGTATCTCTACGACGGGATACTTTCTGCCGCGCTTGAATACCGTGAAAAGACCGACGTAATCGCGCATAAATACACCGCTGAGGAGTACGACAGGGTGGTTCTCGCGCTTGAAGCGGATCATCCCGAGCTGTTTTTCCTTGACTTCGGGCAGATGTCACTTGAGACCACCTTTTCTAAAAGCAGAGTTATGCTTGGATACGTTGCATCTCCCGAGAAAATTGACTCTATGCGTGCGGAGCTTGATGCGGCGATAGATACCGCCATTGCCGCCGTGAGAACCGCTCCCGAGGCGGATGAGCTTGGAGAGGACGACTCGCTTCTTGCGCTCGGTGAGTTTGACCTTGAGGTGCTTTTGCACGATTATCTTTGCTCGCTCAGCACATACTATGACTCAAGCGAAGCGGACGGGGCGGAGAACCGCTATCTTGCTTCAACTGCGTACGGCGCGCTTGTTTCGGGCGAGGCGTTCAGCGACGGATATTCGCTTGCCATGAAACTGCTTTCGAACAAAGCGGGACTTGCGTGCATTATAGTGCGCGGCACTGCGGACGGAAAACCGCACGTGTGGAACGTTATGTACATCGACGGTAAGTTCTATCACTTGGACGTGGCGTATAACGACGCGGATATTGAGTTCGCGCCGGAGCTTAAATTTCACGGATATTTCAACCTTACGGCGGACGAGATAAAAAAGGATCACACCATTGATTCAGAGGAAAAACTTCCCGCGGCGCAGACCGACTACAACTATTACAGGGCAAAAAATCTTCACGCGGAAAACCTGATGGATCTTGACCGTATCGCGTACAGAGAGATACTCAACGCGGTGTATTCGGGAAAGAATTACATAGAGCTTTACACTACCTTTTCGCGCGAGGGAGACAGCTTTAAAGAAGACCTTCTCAGCGTTATCTCCCGCGTTAACAAGCTTCAGGACGATAAGGAACTCAAGGTAGTATTCAGAGTTTATAACGCGTCCGCAACCAACAACGCGCTGACTATACAGCTTTACTACGAAGATGAAGCCGAGGTGAATGAAAAATGAATATCAGGAAGCTTAATGCTACCGACAAGGAACTTTATATGGAGCTTGTGAACGAGTTTTATCACTCGGATGCGGTGCTTCATCCTGTGAAACACGAAAACCACGAGGCGATGTTTTCTGAGCTTATGCGCTCGGACGTATACGCTGAGTGCTATATCATCGAGCTTGACGGTGAGACTGCGGGATTCGTTCTGATTGCCAAAACCTTTTCGCAGGAGTCAGGCGGACTTGTTGTGTGGATAGAGGAGATATTTATCAGAGAAAATTTTCGCGGCAAAGGACTCGGAAGTGCGGCGCTTGAGTTTATCGAAAAGACCGTTCCGGCATCGAGATACAGACTTGAGATAGAGCCTGACAACGACCGCGCAAGAGAACTGTATTCACGGCTCGGATACAAGAACCTGCCGTACGAGCAGATGGTCAAGGAATGCAATCTTTGACACAAAGTAAGATTATCACGCTGAGCAGCCGCATATCGGCGGATTGGAGAATAGGATGGATATAAAAAACGTATCTGTAATAATTCCCGCGTACAAGCCGGACGAGAAACTTATCGTTACCGTCTCGGAGCTTGTCGCGCTTGGCTTTGACGATATTATAGTAGTCAACGACGGGAGCGGGGGAGAGTTTGCTCCCGTGTTTGAAAAAGTGAAAAATATTCCCGCGTGTACTCTGCTTTTGCATGAGGTAAATCGAGGAAAAGGCGCCGCTCTCAAGACCGCGTTTGCTTTTTTCTGTGAATCGAGACCGAACGGTGTCGGCGTAGTTACCGCTGATGCTGACGGACAGCATATGTCAAAGGACATTGTCGCGGCGGCGGAAAAAATGGCTGAAACAAAAAAGATAGTTATCGGCGCGCGTGATTTTTCGGATCCCGCGGTCCCAGCAAGAAGTAAGTTCGGGAACCGAATGACCTCCGGCGTATTCAGACTTTTTCTCGGCATGAAAATATCGGATACACAAACGGGACTCCGTGCATTTCCGCGTGACACTCTTTCACTTATTTCCTCGGCTGACGGGGACAGATTTGAATACGAGACCAATATGCTTATGCTGATAAACCGAATGGGACTGCCGTTTGAGGAGATAAAAATCTCTACCGTTTATATAGAGGAAAACAAGTCGTCGCATTTCAGAATTTTTCGCGACAGTATCAGAATATATTCTCTTATTATAAAGTATATTTTCAGTTCGTGTGCGGCGGCTTTGGCTGACGCGGGCGTATTCTGGGCTGTCAAGCAGTTTGGAGTTTTGGCTGCTTTGCCGATTCCGCTCACCTTTACCGCCTCTATCATCGCGCGGACGGTTTCGTCGATTATCAACTATCTGGTTAACGCAAAGGTCGTGTTCGGCGGTGCGGCAAACGGGAAAACGCTTCTAAAATATTATTCGCTTGCTGTGATTCAGCTTGCCGTTTCTGCGGCGGCGGTGTATATCTGCGAAAATATCTTGGGCGTTACCTTGCCCGTACTCAGTACTCTTTTGAAGATAGCTGTTGACACCGTGCTGTTTTTTATCAGCTTTCGTATACAGCACAAATGGGTGTTTAACAACAAGGAGGTAGAAAAATGAACGCTTTGAATATGGCTGAACTTCCCATACTTGATTTTATACAGGATCATTTTGCCTGCCCTTTTCTTGATGCGGTTATGCCTGTTCTTACAAGTCTTGCAGACGCGGGCATATTCTGGATAGGGCTTGCAGTAGTCATGCTTTTCTTTTCGAGAACGAGAAAAAACGGACTTACGATGGGACTTGCTCTTATTATCGGCTTGATTACGGTAAATCTTATGATAAAACCGCTTGTGGGCAGAATCCGCCCGTACGAATTCAAAGAGGGCATGGAGCTGCTTATAGACGGTCTGCACGACGGGTCTTTCCCGTCGGGACACACGCTCGCTTCCTTTGAGGCGGCGGGAGTACTTATGATACGTGAGCGCAACCGATTCGGTTACCCGGCGCTCGTTCTCGCGATACTTATTGCGTTTTCGCGACTTTATCTGTACGTTCATTATCCCACCGACGTGCTTGTGGGAATCGTTCTCGGACTGTTTTATGCGTTTATCGCGTATTTCGTGATAAATTATCTCTTTAAGAGATTTGATCTTGATAAAAAGCTCAGATGCTCTGAAAAAAGTAAAAAACTCTAAAGATATATATGTTTTATATAAATCTTGTAAAAACAAACTATTTGTGATATAATGTAAGATATTCGATAAAAAGCGGATAATATTTGTTCGTTAATTTTATCATGATGTATTTCAAAACCGGAGGACAAAATGGAAGCGATATTAGACTTTATAGGAAGGTTGAACGATAACGTTATATGGGGATTACCTATGGTCATTTTGATGATAGGTGCCGGAATATTTCTTACCATTTTTACTAAGGGTGTTATTTTCACAAAGTTTAACGTGGTTATGAGATATACTACGAAAACGCTCTTTAAAAAAGTGGATAAAACAAAAATGGAAGAAGGAGCTATTACTCCTTTCCAGGCTGTTTGTACGGCACTTGCCGCTACTGTCGGAACCGGTAATATTGTCGGCGTTGCGCTGGCTATTGCGACCGGTGGTCCCGGTGCTGTTTTCTGGCTGTGGGTATCTGCTTTGGTTGGTATGGTCATTAAGTACTGCGAGGTAGTTCTTTCGCACGCATATCGAACCACCAATGATAAGGGCGAAATCGTCGGCGGACCGATGTATTACATATCTAAGGGAATGGGCAAAAAATGGTTAGCCGTTTTGTTTGCAGTTTTCGGAGGATTCGCGTCATTGGGTATAGGTGCATCCGTTCAGGCAAATGCGCTTGCGGGTGGTGTTAATTCTACTTTTGGCGTTCCTACTTGGGCTATTGGCGTGGCGGTAGCAATTCTCGGCGCATTGATATTTATCGGAGGAATTCGCAGAATCGCTACGGTTACCGAGTTTTTGGTACCGTTTATGTCAATTCTTTATATCGTCGGTGCATTGGTCGTTTTAGCGATAAATATCGAACATATTCCGGCTGCCTTTGCTATTATCATTAAAAATACGTTTACGGGTACTGCTGCAATGGGCGGTTTCCTTGGCGCAACCGTTATGTATGCGTGCCGAGTCGGCATGGCTCGCGGTGTGTTTACGCACGAGGCCGGAATGGGCTCCGCTCCTATCGCGCATGCATCTGCTTCTACCGACCATCCTGCACGTCAGGGTCTTTGGGGCGCTTTTGAGGTTTTCTTTGATTCTATAGTTATGTGTACCATAACCGCACTGGTTATTCTTACCTCCGGATTATGGCATGACGCTACTCTTGTTGGCGATACTCGCGCAATGAGTTCTCAGGCGTTTGAAAACGCCTTCCCGGGAGGACAGTATATTGTTACCGTCGGCCTTTGCCTGTTTGCTTTCGCTACAATTATTGCATGGTATTACTACGGCGAGAAGTGCATTGAATACCTTTCTAAAGGAAATAAGATTGTTAAGTTCTTCTATCAAGTCGTTTATACGCTCATGATCTTCTGGGGTTGTATCGCAAGCCTTGATGCAGTGTGGGAATTTGCAGATCTGTTCAATGGTCTGATGGCAGTTCCTAATCTGATTGCCCTTATCGCGCTTTCACCCGTCATTAAGCGGTTGAGTGATAATTTCTTTAAAGATCCCGACACGATTCGTCCAAAGGATGCTGATTACAGTTCTTTGATTAAAGTCAAGGAAAAGAAATAATAAAAACAACCGGGTTAGTGAAAAGTTCCGGCTTTAATTCTGTCGGTGAATGTGAACAAAATATGAATTTTTGCAAAACCCCTTGACATTAACACTTTAGCGTGGTAAAATATTAAAAACTAAATAATAATAAAGGCTATGACGAAGAATGGTCACGGAAAAAAACGGTACAGAGAGCCGACGGTTGGTGTGAGTCGGCGTGTTATATATCCTTGTCCTCTCCCTTCCGAGCCGGAAGCTTGAAGCGATAC
>CAZGHD010000127.1:0-6225 GCA_964525525.1 uncultured Lachnospiraceae bacterium
AGAATCTCAACAGCCTTGCCTTTTCTGTAAAGAAGGTTACGGAGAGCCGCATACTTGTAGCAATCGTTGTTGTTGATGTCAGGATCGGTAAGCTTCTGGCTTGCGTCAAACGCACCGCGCATCATAGCATCAATATCAATACCTGCAACAGCGATAGGAAGAAGACCAACAGCGGTGAGAACAGAGTATCTGCCTCCGACGTCATCCGGAACAACGAAGGTCTCGTATCCACGCTCGTCAGCGAATGCCTTGAGAGTACCGCGCTCACGGTCGGTGGTGATGAAGATACGGTCTTTAGAACCTTCTGCGCCGTATTTAGCTTCAAGCATCTCGCGGAGAATACGGAAAGCTACTGCGGGCTCGGTGGTGGTACCGGACTTGGAGATTACGTTGATGCAAACGTCGCGTCCTTCGCAGATGGAAAGGAGCTCCTTGATTGCGGAAGAACTGATGGTGTTACCTGCAAAATATACGTCGGGAGTATCTTTTTTGAGGTTGTTGTAGAGGGGAGACTTTACAAATTCAATAGCGGCGCGCGCGCCGAGGTAGGATCCGCCGATACCTACAACGATAAACACGTCACAGCTCTTTTTGATCTTTTCTGCGGCGATCTTGATGCGTGCAAATTCCTCTTTGTCATAGTCGGTAGGGAGAGTTTCCCAGCCGAGGAAATCACTGCCTTCGCCGGATCTTTCCTTGAGGGTCTTGTGTGCAGCGGCAACTTCAACGTTCATAGCGTTGAGCTCTTCTGCAGAAACAAATTCGTTTAAGTAGTTTGCGTTAAGTTTGATAGACATACTTTGAAATTCCTCCGTGATATATAACTTAAAAAAATCAATATATTTCTAATATATATTATATAACAAGCGAGAGGCATTTTCAATATCTTTTTACAATTTACTGCAATTTATCTTCATTTTTTGCCTAAAATCGCGCATCTGAAAAGCTCGCAAAAAACGTCGAAAAATGATAATTTTTCACACTCCGATCCTGCAGTGATTTTTGTCCGTCCTATCTCAGAGTTTCCTGACAGAAAAACTATCTCTCCTATCTCATCTCCTGTCTTTACGGGAGCTGAAACGGAGTCGGGCAGGATTACCTCCTGGCGCACGTTTTTGGACTCTGATTTAGGAAGTACCGCACTGAAATCTCCGTATATCAAAGGTACTTCGGTCACTTTACCGCCGAGAACGGAAATATTACCAATCTCTCCCGCAGGGTTTGAATAACAACCGTAGTTTGCAAAACCGTAGTCCAGCAATTTCTTCGCGCATTCGTTTCTGACGTCACGGGTAGGAGAACCCATTATCACCGCGATAAGCTGCATACCGTCCCGTTTTGCCGATGCGCTGATGCAGAATTTTGCTTTTGAAGTTGATCCTGTTTTGAGGCCGTTTGCACCGCTATAAAAGCGGATCAAACGGTTGGTGTTGGTGAGTCCGAATTCTCCTCCCCTGATGCTGTCCATCCACGTTGAGGAGTATTCAAGTATCTTCTCGTGACGTATAAGCTCGCGCGACATGATAGCTATATCTCTTGCGCTTATTAAATGATTTTCTGCCGTGTCGTCAAGCCCGTTAGTGTTTTCAAAATTCGTGTTTGTCATCCCAAGCTCTTGCGCACGTTCGTTCATTCGATTTACAAACGCTTCTTCGCTTCCCATCAAAAATTCCGCAAGAGCCACCGCTGCATCGTTTGCTGAGGCTATTACCACGCTTTTGAGTAGATCCTCAACCGACATAAGCTCGCCCGCTTTTAAAAACACCTGCGAGCCGCCCATAGACGCGGCGTAATCGCTTACACTTACCGTGTCAGTGAGCGAAATCGCGCCCGAGTCGATCGCTTCCATTACGAGCAGAAGCGTCATGATTTTAGTTACTGACGCGGGGGGAAGGGCCTCATCAGCGTTTTTTTCATAAAACACTTGCCCGGTTGATGCCTCGATAAGTATCGCGCTTTGAGAGTCTATCGCCAGCTCCGGGGATTCTGCGGCGCTTGAAGAAAAGGAGACGCATCCTATAAGTATTGCGGATACGAGCAAAAGAGAAAGCAATTTTACCAATGTGTTTTCAGTCATTTTTATTATCACCTCAAATACATTATACTTGTCTTTTTCCTTCTTTATTACAGAAAAAAATAAGCGGTACGCTCTGTGAGCGTACCGCTTGCACTTTACATTATCTCTTTTACCACGTCGTTCATCGCGTACATACCGGGGGCTTTTCCGACCAGGAATTTAGCCGCGCGTACCGCGCCTTCAGCGAATACAGTTCTTGATTGCGCGCTGTGGGAGAGGCGGATGACCTCAGAATTTCCCGCGAATATTACCTCGTGCTCACCGACGATAGTACCGCCACGTACCGCGTGGATGCCTATCTCGGATTTATCGCGCTCTCTGCGCTCTGCGTGACGGTCAAACGTGTAGGTGTACTTGTCGTTTTCGGCTTCGTTTATCGCGTCGGCAATCATAAGAGCAGTACCGCTCGGAGCGTCCAGCTTTTTGTTGTGATGCTGTTCGATTATCTCGATGTCGAACTTGTTGCCAAGCGCCGCGACCGATTTCTTTGCAAGCTCAATGAGAAGGGTAATTCCGACAGACATATTTCTTGAAAAGAATATCGGAACAAATTCAGACGCTACTTTCATTGCCGCTGTTTCGTCATCTGTATGACCTGTGGTTGCGATCACCGCGGGAACGTGACGCTCTTTTGCAAAATCAAGTATCGGCAGAAGAACAGAGTGATGCGAAAAGTCGATTATAACGTCGGCATCCTCTTTTACGTCAGAAATTTTTTCGTAAATCGGGAAGCCCGCGCCGCATGACGCGGCAACGTCAACGCCTGCGACGATTTTCATCGCGGGATCTTCATTTACGGTATTAGTTACGTTTACTCCCATACGGCCAAGCGCACCGCAAAGGATAACTCTGATTTCAGTCATTTTTACGTCCTTTTGATATGTTATATAAGTCCGTGGAGCTTCATGGAGGCGGCAAGCTTTTCGCGGTTTGCACTGTCCATTTCGCAAAGAGGAAGACGCATTTCTTCCGAGCAGAAGCCCATCATAGAGCAAGCGGTCTTTGCCGGAATGGGATTTACCTCGATGAACAGATTGTTGATAAGATCGAGGAGCTTGAGCTGAAGCTCAAGGCTTTCTTTGACCTTGCCGTCGAAGAACAGCTGGCAAATATCGTGAGTTTCTTTCGGCATTACGTTTGAAAGAACGGAAATAACGCCTTTAGCGCCAAGGGAAAGGATAGGAACGATCTGATCGTCGTTACCGCTGTAAATATCAAGCGCGTCTCCGCATTCAGCAGCAAGCTCGGCGATTGCGCTGATGTTGCCGGAAGCCTCTTTGGTAGCGACTATGCGCTCGTGCTTTGCGAGTTCCTTATAAACCGAGAGAGGAATGTTGCAACCGGTACGGGAAGGAACGTTGTAAAGGATTATCGGCTTATCGGTAGCGTCAGCAACCGCGAGAAAGCTCTTGATGAGTCCTTTGGGGGTTGCCTTGTTATAGTAGGGGGTAACGAGCAAAAGCGCGTCAGAGCCTACTTCACACGCGTATTTTGAAAGGTCTACCGCATAGTCAGTATCGTTTGAACCTGTACCGGCGATAACCGGAACTCTGCCTGCGGTATGTTCAACTGCGAATTTTATAGCGGCGCGATGCTCTTCATCGGTAAGGGTAGACGCCTCACCGGTAGTGCCGCAAATGACGATAGCGTCGGTATTGTTGGCTATCTGAAAATCAATGAGGTTACCAAGTTGATCATAATTGATCTGATTGTTGGTAAAGGGGGTGACGATAGCGACAGCCGCGCCCGTGAATACTGTTTCTTTAAGATTGCTCATGACAAAGTGACCTCCGAGAGTGAATTCCGCATACAAAAATAAAAAAACCGGTTGAAAACCAGCTACCGTTGTTATATAATATATACGGGCGGTATTTTTATTATATCGCGCGATAATTATATGATAGCTCTCCATCAAGTTATTTGTTTTGATGACAGTTTACTGATTATTCATCGACTCCGACACGCGGAGGGCATCTGCCGTAAACCAGAAAACATCCTGCGACCGAAAGACGTAATCTTCGGCGTAATATTCCTTTCACACGCCGCTCAAACGGTTCGGCCGAACCATCGCGCCGCGCTACTGATAATAAAACGCGCCTCTATCTTTTATTGTATGTGGGTGTATTCCGTAAGTTGACATAAAATCAACACACAGGTAACACATATTAATTATATTATATATTATATGAAATGTCAATCACTTTGACAAAAATTAAGGAGGAAAAAATGAAACTTAACTCTATTATCAAAACAACCGCCTTACTTACGCTTGTAATTTTTGTGATCGCTCTTGCGTCCTGCGCGGAAACTGCTTCAAATGCAGGCGGCGAGGATACTACGATCGATACTACCGTATCTACAGAAGACGTTACCGTTGACTCGACCGAAACCACCGCGCCGGAAGAGACCACCGAAGAACCTAAGGATACCGAGCCCGAAGATACCATTGCAAAAGAGACCGAGCCCGCGCGCGACAAGATAGAACCTATCACTCCGTGGGAAGACGAGTCTGAAGATCCGGACGAGGTAATAACCGGAAAAGAACTTGAAACTCTCGTTAAAAGTGCGGACGAGGCATGGGAATGGCTTCGCGTTTATAATACGTTTCTTGAAAACGATGCAGAGCCTTTCGTTTACCGAGAAGCAGAATATTACCCCGTAGCAGACTATAAAACTGTTGATGAATTAAGGGACAGACTTCTTGAATGCTTTAGCGTGTCTCTCGTAAACAAAATGGTTGATGATTCATTTAATTCCGAATCTCCGCTGTTTATCGTCGAGAACGGTGTTCTTATGGGACGTCATCACACTCGTATTACTAACGTTGAACTTCAGATAGTGTCAAATTTTTATGCATACCGTGTCGACGAGAGAAGTGCGTATTTCTCTCGTCCCATACAGGTGAAGAAGACAAATAACGGCGCGACTACGGTTGCAAGAGACGAATATAAAGCGAATATGGTGTTTGAATACGGCAAATGGGTATTTGACAGCTATCCCGATTTTGAAATCAAATAATCAGCAATTTGCTTATAAATTAAAAGGTGACAGAAAACAAATGACTAACAATCCAAGCGAAATTAAAGTTTCCGATTTTTATTACGATCTGCCCGAGGAGCTCATAGCGCAGACCCCGCTTTATCCGAGAGATTCCTCCCGCCTTCTCGTGATTGACAGAGAAAGCGGGAACACTGAACATAAGATATTCCGTGACATTGTGGATTTCCTTGACGAAAAGGACGTTCTCGTTATCAATAACTCAAGAGTTATTCCTGCGCGTATATACGGAAAGCGCGCAGGCGGCGGAAACGTGGAGGTGCTTCTTCTGCGCTCGCGCGAGCTTGATACGTGGGAAGTACTTACCCGTCCGGGAAGAAAAATGAAGATAGGAACTACCGTATCCCTCGGAGAGGGACAGCTTACCGCGGAGGTCGTTGACGTTGTGGAAGACGGCAACAGAATAGTCAAGTTTGACTATGACCGTGAAAAGTACGACAATATATACGCGGTTCTCCACGAGATTGGAACGATGCCGCTCCCGCCCTATATAACCGAAAAGTTAGAGGATCAGGAGCGTTATCAGACCGTTTATTCTAAAAAAGAAGGCTCGGCAGCCGCGCCTACTGCGGGACTGCACTTTACAAACGAACTGCTTGACAGAATACGCGCAAAAGGTGTTGCGGTAGCGGAGGTTACTCTTAACGTCGGTCTCGGTACATTTCGCCCCGTCAAAGTGGACAACGTAAAGGATCACATAATGCACTCGGAGTATTACGAGATAAACGAAGCTACCGCAAATCTTATCAATGAGCGCCGTAAGAGCGGCGGAAGGGTAATTTCAGTAGGAACTACTTCATGTCGCGTACTTGAAAGTGCGTCGGACGCAGACGGAACGCTCCGCGCAAGCTCGGGCGATACTAATATCTTTATTTATCCGGGATATAAGTTTAAAGCACTTGATGCACTTATAACTAATTTTCACCTTCCCGAAAGTACGCTTCTGATGCTCGTTTCTGCCCTCGCAGGGTATGATAATATAATGAACGCGTACGGCATCGCCGTAAAAGAAAAGTATCGCTTTTTCTCGTTCGGCGACGCAATGTTTATAAAATAATAAATCTAACTTTTTTGCATATTTTCCTATCTAA
>CAZGHD010000128.1:0-6194 GCA_964525525.1 uncultured Lachnospiraceae bacterium
AATGCCCGGAACGCTTCGAGGAAGCGCAACTCCGGTATAAGGAACGCCGTAGCCCATAGTATCGCAGGCGCGGATTTTTACGGGAATTCCGGCATCGCGGGACATCTTCATAAGCTCGTTAACGAAAGGAACGACGAAGCCGTAGAAATCCGCTCTTGTAATATCCTCAAGATGGCAACGCGGAACGACTCCCGCCTCAAATGCAAGATAAACGGTATCGAGATAGTGCTTCATACACTCGCTGCGGCTCATCTTCATTTTCTTGAATATATGATAGTCACTGCAGCTGACAAGGATTCCCGTCTCGTTGATACCCATATCGCGTACCAGCTTAAAGTCCTCTTTGTTTGCACGGATCCAGGTAGTGATCTCCGGGAAGCGGAGTCCGAGCGCCTGGCACTTCTCTATCGCGTCTCTGTCCTTTTTACTGTATATGAAAAATTCAGTCTGTCTGATTATTCCGTAGGGACCGCCGAGCTTTGACATCAGCTTATAAAGCTCTACTATCTGATCCACCGTGTAAGGCTCAACAGACTGCTGACCGTCACGGAAGGAGGTATCTGTTATCCAGATCTCCTGAGGCATACTCATAGGAACGCGACGATGGTTGAACGCGACCTTGGGCACGCTGTCATAGCTGTATATTTCTCTGTACAGATTAGGCTCTGCTACGTCCTGCAAGCTGTACCTATAATTCTTTTGTTCAAGCAGATTGGATTTTGATGATATTTCAAGCATAATTGTTCTCTCCATGATATAATGTACACTTGTATACAATTATACCTGTATATTTGTATTTGTCAATACTTTGCACAAAAAAAGTTGAATTTTTTCGTTAAAATCACAGTTTTTTCGCTCTTATCACGCGCAAAACACCGTTTTGAACGTAAAATCCTATATCAAAGTCCGCAAACGTAAGACCGTATTTTTTGTCAGGGTCTTCGTCGTATCCGGGGCGGGGATCGTTTGAAAGCACCTCTATCAGTGCTTCTATTTTGTTACTCGGAATCTTTTCTGCAAGCTCCGGTGGAAAATCCACTTCAAGCGAATACTGCTTTGTGTAAGCGGTATACCCTTCCGACGCACCAATCTGACAATCAGCGACGGGAATATACGGTTTAATGTCAAATATCGGCGTACCGTTAAGCATATCCACGCCGGAGACGATAAGCGACGGCGAATCGGGAAGTTCAAAATCCACCGATTCAAGCTTTACACAGGAAAGTCCGAGAGCATTCGGACGAAACGGAGAGCGTGATGCGAAAACGCCGAC
Organism: uncultured Lachnospiraceae bacterium; assembly: GCA_964525525.1. GTDB lineage: Bacteria > Bacillota > Clostridia > Oscillospirales > CAG-272 > RGIG2161. Next base: position 1,274 of record CAZGHD010000128.1, read on the forward strand.
CCTCTTATTTCCGCCAAGACGGGGCGGTCTTACGGTAGGATGCCATCCGTCAGCCTCAGAAAAATGCCAGATCAGCCAAAGGTGCGAGAAAGACTCGATTTCGCGCAGTGCTTCCTTTATACGGTATTCTTTTTCAAAAACTATCCTTCCTTTAAGTCCTTCTACCAGTCCGCTTTGACGCGGGATCCCGAACTTTTCGGAAAAATCTGTATATATATGCGCTATCGGCTTTATTTCCATCTGACGCACCGCCTTTTTATCTTTTTTTATATTATTATAATCGTTCATACCGACTCTGTCAAGGAAAATGCTATTGACAAAAGGCTGAAAGGATGGTATAATTTTCTCGTCGGTCACGAAGACGGCAGATGAGCTGAAGCTCTTTTCGGATATACTTAAAATCTTTATATCGTTATTATTATTGATACAATGAAGGTATCGTTTTTTTCAGTGGAAAAAACGGTATTTTTTTATTTATCGGAGGAAATATTACTTAATGGAAAAAACTATCCTGAAATTTCATATTCACTTAAAGAAGCTCATCATATCCGCCCTGTTTTTGGGACTTGCATTGGTACTCCCTTTTCTCACGGGACAAATACCGGAAATTGGCAGTACGCTCTGCCCGATGCATTTCCCAGTGCTTTTGTGCGGATTTGTCTGCGGATGGCAATTCGGTTTTGTAGTAGGAGCCGTTGCGCCGCTTCTCAGATACCTTCTTTTCGGTATACCTCCGCTTATGGTAGCCATCCCAATGGCGTTTGAGCTTGCCGTATACGGTCTTGCGTGCGGAATACTCTACATACTCTTACCGAAAAAGAACTATTCAGTGTACGTATCTCTCATTATTTCAATGATCCTCGGCAGACTCGTTTGGGGTGTTGTAAAATATGCGATAACCGGACTTAGCGGTAGCAATTTCGGTCTGTCTGCTTTCTGGGCAGGTGCGGTTACGACAGCGATTCCCGGAATCGTGCTTCAGATACTTATAGTACCTGCGGTAGTAATACTTCTTAAAAGGATAAAACTTGAATTAAAATGATAAACGAGCTTGAAAAAATTCTCCGTATTCACGCAAAAAAATATCCGCTGATACAGGTAAGCGATGCGGTAAAATTGATATATCAGGGTGAGTTCGGAGGCGGACACCTCGTGAGTGACCGTGAGGAATGTCTGGCACGGATAAACAAAGAGCTTGAGAATGCGCCGCCTGTATCCGGCGAAGCTGTTGAGGACATCGGATTCGACATCGTACGGGTAAATCTTGCGTCAGCCAAAAGCATCGGGATCACTACCGAAAAATTATGCGATACGTTTATTGAATCGTCGTCGAGCATCCGCGGAGATCTGTCTGTATTTTTCAAAAAGCTTGAGTGTTTATCAACCCTTACGTCAAACAGAGTATTTTCCTTCACGCAAAATGAGCTTGACTCATATCTTGAAGAATATATCAAATCGGGCTGTCCCGCCGTGTCTCACAGCGAAATATACCGAAATGAATATCATCCCGCGTACAGAATCGTATTAAAATCACTTATTTAACGATACGATAACTTAATTTTCGCTATAATTTAACCCTAAATATTGATTTTATTTTTCATCTGTGATATAATTACTCTATATTTGATCATCAAGGAGCGTATTGCATAATGATAAACATTGCCATACTCGGATTCGGAAAAATAGGAAGCGGAACCTACGAGTTTCTCGCTACCAATAAAAATATAATTGAGAAAAAGACCGGCGAACAGATAAACGTTAAGTATATTCTTGACATCAGAGATTTCTCCGGCACGGAATACGCTCCCCTCGTAGCGCCAGATATTGACACTATCGTAAACGATCCAGAGGTGTCTGTCGTTGCCGAAATGATGGGTGGTTCTCATCCCGCTTATGAATACACCGTCAAAGCACTCAACGCAGGTAAGCACGTCGTTACTTCAAACAAAGAGGTAGTTGCTAACTTTGGCGACGAGTTTCTTCGCATAGCAGAGGAAAAAGGCGTTAAATATCTGTTTGAGGCAAGCGTCGGCGGCGGTATTCCGATAATCCGTCCGATTTGTAACGACCTTTCCGGTAACGATATAACCGAGATCAACGGTATACTCAACGGTACTACTAACTATATTCTCACCCAGATGTTTGACTGCGGAAAATCATTTGAAGACGCTCTTGCGGAAGCTCAGGAAAAAGGATATGCAGAGCTTGATCCCACAGATGACGTTATGGGTAAAGACGCTTGCAGAAAGATATGTATTCTCGGCGCACTTGCGTTCGGTAAGTCGGTTCTTCCCGATGAAGTTCAGACCGAGGGCATTACCAAAATCACCGCCGAAGACGTTAAATACGCCGCAAAGCTCGGCTGCTCCATCAAGCTTCTCGGTCACGCAGAAAAAACCGGCGACGATACATTCCTTCTTATGGTAGCGCCCTTTATGGTATCCGGTGCATCCCCTCTCGCTCACGTTAGCGACGTTTTCAATGGAATCATGGTACACGCAGAACCGCTCGGCGACGTATTCTTCTACGGCCGCGGCGCAGGTAAAGAACCTACCGCCAGCGCAGTAGTTGCAGATATTATAGACATCGTGGTAAACAAGAACGAGTCGTCAAGTGCGGTTCGCTGGGAAAAGGCGTGCAAGTGTAAGATCACTCCTGTATCCGATTTCTCCGTTAAGACTTACCTCAACTTCAACGGCAGTGTTTGTTCGTGCGTTCTTGCAGATCTGTTCGGTGAATATACCGCAGTTGAAATAGTCGGTGGCAAGACTGTACTCGTAACTCCCGAAATGAAGGAATCCGACTTGGACGCTAAGCTCGTTAAAGCCGCAGACGCCGGTCTTGAGCTTGTTTCAAGAATCCGCATTCTTTAATGTTGATACCAGAGAAGCTGTCTTTGTGACAGCTTCTTTCTTTTTAAAATAGTCTTCTGTTTCAATAGCTACCTCTCGGTTAAGAGACAGCAAAACGTAGCAGTTTATTATAGTCATAATTCCGACGGTAAGATCGGTTATCTGCCAAACATTATTGCTTTCGGCAACGCCACCGTAAAATATCGCCGCAAAAAATACGATGGCATATATGGTCACAGCAGACTTTCTGCGGGTGATATAACCGAGACTTTCAGCGCCGTAATAATATTGACACAGCACCGTTGCAGTAGCAAACACGAACACCGAAATTCCTATAATATATTCCCCGATGCTGCCCATAGCGGATTTATATGCGACTTGAGTAAGCTCCATGCTCCCGCAATCAGGCAATCCTTTGTCGTTCACGTATATCAAGATTGCAAAAGCGGTCATACTGCAAAGAAGTATAGTATCGACAAACACCTCGAATATTCCCCAAAAGCCCTGCTGAGCGGGGCTTTTTACATCTGCTCGTGCGTGAGCTGTGGGGGCTGTACCGCATCCTGCCTCGTTTGATATTATTCCGCGGCCGATACCGTATCTGACCGCCTCCTTTATGCCGTATCCCAAAAGTCCGCCCGTAATGCTCTCATATCCAAACGCGCCTTTGAATACAGCGCGTAATATTTCTGGGATCTTTGATATGTCAGAACATATTAAATACATTGAAGCAAGGATATAAACCACACCGGCTACTGGTATTGCGACTGCTGTAATAGACGAAATCTTTCCAATTCCCCGCGTCAATGCCACGGCGATTATCACTGCTACCATAATGCAGCAGACAACAGAGGATGTCCCGAAAATTCCTTTAAACGATTCTGATATTGCGTTTACCTGTATCGCAGTACCCGTCGTCAGGCTGTTTACTATGCAAAGAACGGCAAATATCCCGCCAAGCAGCGGTGCATTCTTCCCCTTAATTCCATCCCTTATATAGTACATTGCGCCGCCGTAATATCCGTCCTTACGCTTTCTTCTGTATCTTACCGCAAGCGTAGTTTCGGCGTATTTGAGCGACATTGAAAAAAGAGCGCCTATCCACATCCAGAAAACCGCACCCGCTCCGCCGAGGCTTATTGCGGAAGCTACACCGACTATGTTCCCCACCCCGAGAGTTCCCGCAAGAGCCAAGGTCATACTTGCAAACGGCGACTCACCTTGATTTTTGCCGCCGGACAGCATCCCGCACAAGGTTTTGATGGGATGAAATATATAAAAGCCTTTTAATCGTATCAAAAAGAACGCGCCGCACCCGATCACCGACACAAAAAGTGCAGGAGACAGAAAGTGAGACAGAAAAAATTCAAGCATCGTACCGTTTCCCTTCACGCAAATAACATCAAAGAGGTGTATTATTTATATACAGGATCAGGAAAAATTAGCACTCTGCCCCAATTGTTAATTAAATGTTAATTATCCCAAAAGTACTTGATTTTTCCAGCTCCGGCGAATACAATATACTTATGATTAGCACTCAAAGGCCGCGAGTGCTAACGTAAATAAATAATCAAGCCTTTCGGCATATGTTTAAAAGGAGGAATAGTTATTATGACTATTAAACCGCTTGCTGACCGCGTTGTGGTCAAGCTCGTAGAAGCAGAAGAGACTACCAAGACAGGTATCATCCTTCCCGGCTCCGCTCAGGAAAAGCCCCAGATCGCTGAAGTTATCGCAGTAGGCCCCGGCGGATGTGTTGACGGTAAAGACGTTGTTATGACCGTTAAAGTCGGTGACAAGGTTATCACCAGCAAATATTCCGGAACCGAAGTTAAGTGCGACGGTAACGAATATACCATCGTAAAACAGAGCGATATTCTCGCTATCGTTGAGTAATCGGCGAATTTATAATCACAGGAGGTAAATTAAAATGGCAAAAGATATTATTTACAGCATTGAGGCAAGAAACGCTCTCCTTCGCGGAGTTGACAAGCTTGCTGATACTGTTAAAATAACCCTCGGTCCTAAGGGCCGCAACGTCGTTCTTGACAAGAAGTACGGCGCTCCCC
>CAZGHD010000129.1:0-6177 GCA_964525525.1 uncultured Lachnospiraceae bacterium
GACGCGGTCGGCTACGATATGTATATAAAGCTGCTTAACGAAGCTATCCTTGAGGAAAAAGGCGAAGCTCCTAAGAAAAAGACCGAGTGCAAGATCGACCTCCCTGCCGACGCATATCTGTCTGACAGCTACGTTCCGTCCTCCACCCAGCGTATGGAAATGTACAAAAAGATCGCCGCGATCGAAAACGAGGAAGACTGCGACGACATCTGCGACGAGCTTTGCGACAGATTCGGCGAGCTTCCGAGAGAGGCGTTTAACCTCTGCCGTATCGCTCTGCTCCGCGCGCTCGGAGAGGCGGCGGATTTCACCTCCGTCTCGGTAAGAGGCGGCGAGGCGGCGATAGTTCCCGCAGAGCTTCTGCCGCAGGTATGGATGGAGCTTCACGAGAGTTATCCCAAGATACGCGTGACCATGCGTCCCTCCCCGAGAATCACCATGAAGGCGGAAAAACCGTCTGCGGTGATCGAGACGCTGATAGAAATGTTCAAAAAATATATACAATTAAGAGACTCCGAGGTATAGAAATTTCGACGCTGATAGTTTATAATATATATGATACCAAAATAAAGGAGAATAAAATGAAAAGAATTTCCTCCATTATCGCGGCGGCGCTTGCCGTCTGCCTGATGCTCACGGCACTTTGCGGATGCTCCGCATCTCCTGCCGCGCTCAAATACGAAGACACTGTGATAACTACTAATATGTATCAATTTTATATGTCCCGCTACAAGGCGCAGATCCTGTCAAACTACAACAGCGGTCAGGATAACGCCGCTTTCTGGGATCAGGTTCTTGACGAGGAGACCGGTGACACTATCGCCGACTTTTTTGAGGACATAGTGGCGGAAAACATAAAGATCAAGGCGCTGTGCGTAGGGCTTTTTGACGAATACGGACTCAAGCTGGCTGACGACGTGTACGAATCGATCGACGCCGAAATAGACGAGCTGATAGACTCATACGGTTCCCGCGCGGAGTTTAATCTCGCCGCGTCCGCGTACGGCGTCAACGACAAGATGCTCCGCGAGATTTACGTGATGGACGCAAAGATCAAGGCGGTGTATTCTTATCTTTACGGCGAGGGCGGTATCGAGGCGATAACCGAGGAAGACCGCGAGACCTACTACCGCGACAATTACGTTCACATAAAGACTATATTTGTCAACACTTCGTATAACACCTTTAAGGACGAGAACGGCAAGCTGATCTACGACGAGACGACGGGATACCTCAAAACCGAGGATAAGACCGAGGACGAGATCGCCGCGGCAAAGGAAAAGGGCGAACAGCTCAAGGCTCTCCTTACCTCCGGCGAAAAATTTGAGGATCTGATAGACGAATATACCGACGACCCCGCAAACGAGACCTACAAGGACGGATTTTTCTTCACAAAGAACACAAGCTATTACGGAAACGTCATTGACGTTGCATTTGAGCTTGAGGAAAACGAGTGGGGACTTGCGGAAAGCGAGTACGGACTGCATTTCGTTCTCCGCCTGCCGCTGACCGACGAGGCGTATAAGAACGAGGACTACGAGGAGTTCTTCTCTGACATCGACGACGCGATAGCAAATCAGAAGTTTGACGTGAAGATAAACGAGCTGATCTCAAAGGTAGTCGAGTACGAAGACGAGATAAAGAAATATTCACTGGTAGATATAGAGCAAAATCAAGAATTTTAGTAATACGTCCCGCGGACGTATTACAGTGATATAAATCCCTTACGGGATTTGCGATATACGCTCTGCGTGCGATATTTGTCTACGACAAGCGATATGCCCTAACGGGCGTGACGCGCGGGATTTATATCATATCGCAACCGAACGAAGTAAGGTTATATCGCGTTTGCAGCGCAAACATATCGCCGTAAAAAGAAAGTACAGAGAAAGCAAATCTTTCTCTGTACTTTTTATTTACTTCCCCGCCGCGTGAAATCCGTCTATCTCGCCACGCTGCATTGCGCCGAAAATTCTGTGGCGCAGACCTTTATTGTCTCTCTCAAGCTCGCGCAGGAGAGTTTTCATGTTCTCGCGCTCGGTATTCTTATCCTCGGGGCAGGTGCTTTCCACCACGGGGAGCTCTATTTTTGATGCAAAATACTTGATGTCCTTCTCCGGCGCGTAAAGCAGAGGACGGATCATAGTGAGGTCAGTCCTCGAAAGATAGGAAACGGGAGAAAAACACCCGATGCGCCCCTCGTAGAAGAGATTTAACATAAATGTCTCCACCGCGTCGTCAAAATTATGCCCGAGCGCAACCTTGTTAAGCCCCATTTCCTTTGCCGCGTCGTAAAGCGCGCCGCGGCGCATCCTCGCGCAAAGCGAGCAGGGGTTTGATTCCTTACGCACGTTAAAAATTATATTCGCAATCTGCGTCGGGACTATCGAATATTCAACGTCAAGCTCGCGGCAAAGCTGTGCCACGGGAGAAAAGTCCATCCCCTCAAAGCCCATATCTATCGTGATCGCCTCAAGAGTGAATTTCTTCGGGTAAAAACGCCTGAGTTCCGCTAAAGTATAAAGCAGAGTCAGCGAGTCCTTACCGCCCGAGATTCCCACTCCGATGCGGTCTCCGTCGTCTATCATATTGTAGTCATCCACCGCGCGGCGGGTAAATGACAAAAGTCTTTTTATCTCTTTCATATCTTCATTCCTTGATTAGTTTATATAAATATTATATATCTTGTGCCGCGCTTTGTCAATTATAAAAAATGATTGGAGCTTCTCCCGAAGCTCCAATCGTTATCTTTACTTAAAAGCAATGCTTGTATAATAAACGTCGTTATTATCAGCATACACAAGGCAGTCAAGAGTTTCGCCGACAGTCTTACTGATGCTGAATGCCTCGGGTGAAAAATCTCCGAGTTTTTTGGTCATAGTAAGTGCCCAGCCGGATTCGGTCTCGCAGTACACGTCTATCGTAGCCTCGGTCTCTTTGAGATTACATACGACAAGATACGGAGTTCCGTCCGAAGTTTCTATCATCTTAACAGCGGAATTGTCGGTAAGAGAGTCTATTTTGATCTCCTCCTCGGACACGAGTTCAGTGCCTCTGTAAACCGCGTGGCAATGCTTTAACGTCTTTGATATAAGCTCGCCGTTCTTATCTGCGTCGGTATAATCGCAGTCGTAATGATAATAGGTATATAAAACGTGGAGATTTCCGTCAGAGTCAAGATAAACACAGCCGTTATCCGCTATATTAACTCTCGACCAGATACCGTCGCCGCTCTCGGCTTCGTAGGGCAGAGAGATATCGGCACAGTTGATAGTCTTACCGTCAGAGAGGTCAGGGATATAAAACAGCATAATCGAATCGCTGATTTCTGTGTTGATGTTGTCATACTCCAGTTTATCTGACAGATCGCTGAGGTATATTTCACGTGTTCCCACCATATACGCGCCGCCGTTACCGTCAGACAGAGTGTAAAGCTTAACGTAGTTGCCATCAACGTCTCGGTCAAGTTTGTAATTTTTAAGCCCTTTTATCTTCATAGTTAGCTCGCTTGTGTCAAAGCCGTAACCCATAACGCCGAAATTATAGTTAGCTGTCAAAACGTAAGCGGGCTCGCCCTCGGCGGTGTAAATATAATCCATCTGCGCTATCTTGTCAAATATACCGGTATGTGAGCCGGTCTCACAAAGACGAACCTCGTCTGTCGCTGGGTCTATTACGTACATAGTATATCCGGTGGGCAGAGAAACGTATATCATACCGTCCGGCATCTGATTTATACTTATATACTTATTCTGCGTTGAGCCGTAACTGCCCGACTCAAGGACTGTAGCCTTTCCCGCAGAGTCTATTTTTACGATGTAGAAGTCTTCCTGTTCTCTTGAATGAGAATAGTTATACACGAACGCCGCATAGGTTGCGTTTTCTGTACGAACTATCTGCGTTTGATGCGCGGAGGTGGGAATTCTCTTGTCGTATCTTACGTCATCTATTCCGATTGGATAGCCTTCAAGAATGTCTTTTACTTCAGTCGCGCTGAAATCGGAAAGCGATATATTAAAGGTATATCCGCGTCTCGCTTCGCCGCTTCCTACCGAACCGTAATAGAAGCAACTTAAAACTCCGTCCTGAATCGAACCGTCGCGCACTGCACTCAAGTTAAGAGAATGTGCGGTAGTGCCGTCACCAAAAGTCGTAGTTTTTTCAAAATTCCACTCGCGGCCGTGCTCGTCCTTTGCGGTGTAAAAATTAAATTCCACACCATTTTCGCCCCAACCCCACAGCTTCGCAACTATAAGGTAGAGTTTGCCGTCAGTCCCTTCTCTCACCATAGGCTTGTAATACATATATCTGCTATCGGGCATTGAAAGCTGCTCGTTAAAGATACACTCCATGCCGTCATATACTGCGTGGCGGTATTCGAGCTTGTTGTCAAACGGCGCATGAGTGCCGGTATAGTCGGTTAAAGAATGTTTGTAGGTTATATGCATATAACCATTTGAGTCAACGTACACGTCGCCGTTATGAGCGTGATTAGAACCTGACCAAATACCCTCAAGACCGAGAGAAGCATCTTCATACTGCACTGTGGTACAGGTAATATTTTCGCCCACGGTCAGGTCGGGAATATGGAAAAGGTCGAGGCGGTCCCACACGTAAGTATCCATGCCTGCCATTGAAAAAACACCCTCGAGAAAATCCGTTTTCTCGTCTCTTTGCGCAACTATGTACGCACCGCCGTTTCCGTCAGGGAAAGGATACATATAACAGTGTCTGCCGATGTCCTCCATCCAAAGGTAGGTGCTGTTTTGCGACCACTCTTTTGTATTAATGTCAAAGGAGAACCATTCAAGCAAGTAGTCTCCTATCTCACCCGTCCAAGAACCTGCCGCGGTAAAGATATATATCTTTTGATTTTCAAAATCAAACATTGCCTGACCGTAGCCGGGCTTTTCGCCGGACGAAAACACGGTGGCAGTCTCGTATTTTGTCATTTCATCGGTCACGCTGTCAAAAACGTAAACCGTAAGAACAGCACGGGAAGTAGCGGTAACAATGATATCGCCGTTTGTATTCTGAGCGATGTTGACGGTTATCGTTCCGTCGTCAGCTTCAAGACCGCCGTAATAAAGCACGGAGGATTTACCCTCGTTATCTGTCTTGGTAACGTAAAATTTCTCTATTCCGTCACCGTCGCCGTAGTCGCGCGCAAACGCCGCATAGGTACCCCTCTCGGTATGGCAAACACGCATCTGCTGACCGCCGTGATAAGCGCACGCCTCGGTAGTAAATTTGTCAATATTCGTCCTAAGCTCGTTTGCAGCGAGAATGCTCTCCACCTCGGACACGGTTATCTCGTGCTTTGATGGAGCAAGCTCGGGCTCAGTCGGCTTGTCGGTAACGGTCGTAGTTTCGCCCGAATCGGGAGTTTGCGGCTCTGCACATCCGCACAAAAGCAAAGCGACTATAGCCAAAATCGCAATTAAAGATCTCGTCAGTTTTTTCATTTTTTGCCTCCTGAGTGGTTATATTGTCTGTTGTTTGAGAGAATTCTATCATAAAATCACAACGTTGTCAAGTGACAATATTGCTACAATTAAAAACGGCGTTTTGAAAAATCAAAACGCCGTTTCTTATCAATTATTACTGACCGTTTGAGTTATTGTTTTTTGCATCCATTGCCGCGCCGAGCTTGTTAAGAACGAACACGCAGATGATTATTATAGCAGTTACTATAAATATACCTACAAGTCCCTGAAGCATATAGATAAGGGAACTGAGAAAAGCCGAAACGTTTATCATTTTGATCTACCTCCTTATTTGAACCATCCGAGGATAAGACCGCCCGCGATAACCGATGCGATCTGACCGGAAACGTTTGCGCCGATAGCGTGCATAAGCAGGAAGTTCTGATTATCCTCACTCTGACCGATCTTATGTACCACACGCGCGGACATCGGGAACGCGGAAATACCTGCCGCACCGATCATGGGGTTGACCTTCTTCTTGGAGAACAGGTTCAGCAGCTTTGCGAAAAGCACGCCGCCTGCGGTATCAACGATAAACGCGATAAGTCCGAGGCCGAGAATAAGGAGAGTATCCACGTTGAGGAACGCCTCCGCGGTCATCTTGGAAGCAACCGAGATACCGAGAAGCAGAGTGATAAGGTTAGCATGCACCTTCTGCGCGGTCTCGGAAAGGCTATTGAGCACGCCGCAC
>CAZGHD010000130.1:0-6173 GCA_964525525.1 uncultured Lachnospiraceae bacterium
GCATATAGCGCTTGGATTCCTCGCCGCCGATGTCGTCAAGCATCTGCGCCTCGCCGATAGTGCCGAGGGTAGCGATGGTAACAGCCTGAGTCTGTCCGCGGGTGAACATAGCCGAGCCGTGAGTGCGGGCAAAAAGGCCAACCTCAGCGGCAAGAGGACGGATCTCGTCCATTCTGCGGCCGTCAACGCGCTTGCCGTCGTCAAGCAGCCAACGGCGAACTACGTATTTCTGTATCTTGTAGATTATCTCGTCAAGCACAACGTGCATATCCGGGTAATCGGGGTCAAACTTCTCGTATACGTTGTTTGTAACGATCTGCATAGCCTCGTCGCGGACGACCTTATCGTCGGTGTCCATTGCGCGGCGAACGTCCTCAATGCAGAATTCCTTAACAGCCTCGTAAAGGTCTGCGGGAACCTCGCAGGAGGGATACTCGAACTTCTTCTTGCCGACCTCGGCAACAATGCCGTTGATGAACTCAACCAGCTTCTTGATCTCCTCGTGAGCGAGCATGATAGCGTCGAACATGGTGTCGTCCGGGACTTCGTTCGCGCCAGCCTCGATCATAACTACCTTTGCCTCCGAGCCTGCAACGGTGAGGTCAAGGTCGGATACAGCGCGCTCGGCTGCGGTGGGGTTGATAACGAACTTGCCGTCAACGAGACCGACGAAAACGCCGGCGATCGGGCCGTTCCACGGAATATCGGATATAGCGAGAGCGATGGAAGCACCGATCATCGCGGTGATCTCGGGAGCGCAGTCCTGATCTACCGACATAACGGTGAGGTTCAGGTTAACGTCGTTACGGAGATCCTTGGGGAAAAGAGGACGGATGGGGCGGTCGATAACGCGGGAAGCAAGGATAGCGTTCTCGCTGGGACGGCCTTCTCTCTTGAGGTAACCGCCGGGAATGCGGCCGACAGCGTAAAGACGCTCCTCATAGTCGACCGAGAGGGGAAGAAAGTCGATACCGTCGCGGGGAGCGGCGGAAGCGGTAGCGGAACAAAGAACCGCGGTGTCACCGTATCTTACGAGTACGGAGCCGTTTGCGAGACCCGCCATTTTACCGTTCTCAACAACGAGAGGACGGCCTGCGAGCTCGTACTTAAAAGTTTTGAAATTCTCAAACATTTCGTAGATCCTCCAAATTTTTAGTAGTTTGAAAGATTTCCGCGGTCGAACGAGAGAGTTGGTTTAGCATTTAGATAAAAGCGCGCGTTCACACTTAGGCTCCCTCCGGGAGGGGGCTCCTGCGCAGCAGGTGGGGGAGTGTGGCGTAAACGCTAAAACGATATATATCTTTTAACTTTGCGCATACTCCTTCCGTCAAAGCCTGCGGCTTTGCCACCTTCCTCTCGGAGGAAGGCTTATTTTAAGAGTTTGCTTTTCAAATATTTGCTGTAAATACCTTTAACTTGGTAGATTTGGGCGCGCGCCCTTATTTAACTGCTAAACGGAAAAACCGCGCCTGACCGGCGGAGATCTTTTTTGAGTTTTTTTGCAAAAGTCCTCAAAAAACAGCTCTGCGGGCGGGGGATCCCCGCCCGCAGGTGTTTTGAGAATTATTTGCGGATGCCGAGCTTTTCGATTATTGCACGGTAACGTTCAATGTCCTTCTTCTGAAGGTAGTTAAGAAGGTTACGTCTGTGACCAACCATCTTGAGCATACCGCGGCGGCTGTGGAAGTCCTTGTGGTTAGACTTGAGGTGCTCGGTAAGAGCAGCTATTCTGTGAGTGAGAATAGCGATCTGAACCTCGGGAGAACCGGTGTCGCCTTCGTGAATTGCGTACTTCGCAATAATTTCCTGCTTTTCGTCTTTGAGCATCATGGTAGTTTTCACCTTTCGATAATAAAATTTATCTCACGGCACAGTAAGCGGCGGGTGAAAGACTTCCGTTAATTTAAGTAGGAAGGCTGAGTCCGCAAACCGAGCCGAGGATATACGAAAGTAGTATATCACAAAAAAACTTTTTTGTAAAGTCTTTTTTGCATTTTTTTAATAATTTACTGTAATATAATGAAAAAAATCACTTTTTGAACATGGTGATAACTCCGGACAGCACCATAAGCCCGCCGAAAAGGCGGCGCAGCATCGCGGGATCGATCATCCCGGCAACTGCGGCTCCCGCCGCCGCGCCGAGAGCGGCGAACAGCGAAAAGGGGAGCAGAATTTTCAATCTGATACAGCGGCGAAACAGGTGAATAGCGATACCGCCCGCCGATGCGGCAAGAAAAAACAGCAGATTCGCGCCTTGCGCGGACAGCTGGTCAATAGAGGTCACAGCGGTGAGATATATGATAAAAAGCCCGCCGCTGCCCACGCCGAGACCGACCAGAACCGCAATCAGCGCGGAGATTATAGACGTTAGCATTTTTGGTGTCCTTTCAAATGATCGTTGTAGGGGACGGGCACGACCGCACTCTACAAGGTTATATATAAAATCCTTATGGGAATTTTCGTGTGTAGCACGAAAATTCGCAAGGCAAGGCAACCCTGCATTTTATCAGCGAGTATGTTCCTCTATGCCTTGCCCGTTTTCGTTTCGCGAAATTTCAAAAGGTTGCCGTAGGGGCGACCATCGGTCGCCCGTTTTCGTTCCGCGGTAAATCGTCCGTACCGCCCGGTACGTTGGAATTTTAAAATACAGCGATAACTTTCAACTTTCCATTTTCCGTTTTCAACTCAACACCATCCTCGCTCCCGAATATATTATCAGCGCGGCGAATATCTTTTTCAAAACCCTCGTGTTGATCCTGTCAAGGAGCAACGCTCCCGCGGCACCGCCGATCAGCGCGGGGACGAGATACCCGAGCATCCCGTCTGTCGGGATCGCGCCGAAATTCCCGTACACGAACGCGGAGGACAGCGACATCGGAACCACCGACAAAACGGTCATCGCAAACACGTCCCGCGCGCTTCTCTCGGCGCTCCGCTCTCCTTTCAGCGCCGCGGAAAACGCCGCCACCGAAATTATCCCGCCGCCGCATCCGAACAGCCCGTTCACCGCTCCCGCGGCAAAGCCGAGAGGGATAAGATACGCCGCGCGTGCAAATTTTTTGCTTTTCATCACAAAACCTTCAGCTCCCGTGACAAATTTTTGTTGTGTTTTCTTCTATTATGTGGTATAATTATGAGTAGTTATACCCATTTTGCGAAAAAATATCTGAAGCGTCCTCAGGGCACCCCCATTATGCTGTAACAACTAAAGCTTTACAACCTTCCCGCGTGTCATCCTGAGCGGAGCTCCATAAAGGAGATTCCGCCTGACGGCGCCCTCCCTGTGGTCGGGTTCGAGTCGAATGACCTATGGTCATTCTCCCTCAGAATGACGCCTTTATGGAGCTCGAACGCCCATAGGGCGTTCAGTCGAAGGATCTCGCGGAGGTTGTTGTAAGGTACTATATATCGACAGAAAACTAAATGACAAGAGAGGTCACACGTCTTGGCTCAGAAGAAATCAACCAAAAAACCCGCGGCGCAGTCCGCGAAAAATAAATCGCCCCGTCAGGCAAAAAAACCGGCTGAAAACAAGCCCGCCGTCCCCCCGTCAGCGAAGGTGCGCCATCAGGTGCTCCCGTGCGTGCTCGCCGTTTTCGCGCTGTTTTTGGGCGTCTGCTACTTTTTCCCGAGCTCTGTCGGCACGGTCGGACTCGGTATCCGCAACCTGTTTTTCGGACTTATCGGCGGCGCGTCCTTTGCCATCCCGTTTTTGTGCGTGTACGTGGCGGTGGTGTGGAAAAAGTGCGTTGACACCTATTCCCTCGGCGCTAAATTCGCATTCGGCGCGATCGAGCTCGTTCTCGTTGCGATAATGATACACTGCTTCTCCCCCGCAGAGCTCCATACCTACAACCCCGCCGCGCTCTGGCAGGGCGGAATCGCCGCTCACGGCGGCGGATTTATCGGCGGACTTATCGGCTCGCTGATGCTCGCAGGCTTTGACGTGGCAGGCACTATGATAATAATCGTCGCCGCCCTCGTCATCTTCTCGATGTTCCTTTTCGGAGTGACTCCGAGAACGGTATGGCTGTGGGTAGCGTACAAGCTCAAGATGCGCCGCGAGGCAAAAGCTGCCGCGATGGCGGAATACGAAAAAAATCACTCTCGCGAGGTCTATCCCGAGGATCCCTACATCCCTGCGTCTCAGGCGCAGAAACCCGAAAAGGATAAAAACGTCGGCAAAAAGAAGCTCCGCCGTTTTGATCCCGACGTGTCTCTTGAGGAGGAAGAAGCGGAGGAGCTTCCCGAGTCTCCGATTGACGACTCTGTGCGTATAGACGAATACGTGGACGAGGACGGCGTGATAGACGAGGAAGCGTTTGCTGCCGCCGAGAAAAAGCGCGAGGAAATGATAGAAGCGGGTAGCGACCTGCCTACCGACGGCTCTGAACCCGAAGAATCCGTCCCCGAGCACGAGCTCGACTGGAAAAATATATTCACCGACTCCGGGAAAGCCGCGCCGGACGTGGCTGACGGCGTGTTTGCGGAGATCCTGTCCCCCGAGGAAGATTTCTCGGACGAGGCAGAGACCGAGCTTGAGGTGGAGCGCGAGCGCATCGGCGACGTAGCACAGCCCGAGCCCGCCGAGAAAAAAGAATCCGCACCCCCGCCGCCCCCGCAGTACGTTTTTCCGCCGCTTGAGCTGCTGCGCGAGGAGGAGGCTCCCCCCGCCGCTGACGAGGCGGAGCTCCGCACCAACGCGAAAAAGCTGGTTGACACCCTGCTCAGCTTTAACGTAAAAACCAAGGTGATAAACATTTCAAAAGGCCCGACCATCACCCGTTATGAGCTTCAGCCGGAAGCGGGAACGCGCGTTCGTTCGATTGCCAATCTGGTTGACGATATTGCGCTCAATCTCGCGTCCTCCGGCGTGAGAATAGAAGCGCCCATACCCGGAAAATCTGCGGTCGGTATAGAAGTTCCGAACAAGCAGACGTCAATGGTCTGCCTGCGCGGTCTGCTGGACACGCCGCAGTTTACCGCCGCACCCTCAAAGCTGACAGTCGCGCTCGGACGTGACGTCGTTGGCGCTCCGATGTACCTCGACCTTGCAAAAATGCCTCACCTGCTTATCGCGGGCGCGACCGGCTCGGGTAAATCGGTGTGCATCAACTCGATAATTATCAGCCTGCTTTATAAGGCGCGACCGGACGAGGTCAAGCTGATCCTCATCGACCCGAAAAAGGTCGAGCTTAACGTGTATAACGGGCTTCCCCACCTGCTCGTCCCCGTGGTATCCGACCCGAAAAAGGCGGCGGGGTCGCTCTCTTGGGCGGTGACCGAAATGGAACGCCGTTTTGAGCTGATCGAGGAGGTCGGCGCGCGTGAGATAAAGGGATATAATTCTATCACCGCAAAAGATCCCGAAAAGGAATTCCTGCCCCAGATAGTTATAGTTATAGACGAGCTTGCCGATCTTATGATGACCGCATCAAAGGACGTTGAGACCTATATATGCCGTATCGCGCAGAAGGCAAGAGCGGCGGGTATGCACCTGCTTATCGGTACGCAGAGACCGTCTGTTGACGTAATCACCGGACTTATCAAGGCGAACGTGCCGTCAAGAATCGCGTTCACCACCTCAAACCAGGTGGACTCGCGTACCATCATTGATATGGCGGGCGCGGAAAAGCTGATAGGACGCGGCGATATGCTGTGCTCGCCTATCGGTGCGTCAAAGCCTATGCGCGGACAGGGCTCGTTCGTGTCCGACGAGGAAGTTGAAAAGATTACTGATTTCATTAAAAAGACCTCCGGCGGTCCCGTCTCGTACAGTGACGAGGTCATTGCGAGCATCGAGCGCGCGGCAGAGCTGTGCGGTGTCAAGAAGGGTGAACTTATGGCATCCACCATCGGTGACGACGACGGCGAGGGTGGCGACCCGATGCTCCGCGCCGCACTTGAGCTTGCAGTGGACAGCGGAAAAATATCCACCTCGCTCATTCAGAGAAAGCTGTCTCTCGGCTACGGCCGCGCGGCAAAGCTGATCGACCGAATGGAAGAGCTCGGATACGTCAGTGCACCCGAGGGTCAGAAACCGCGCGAGGTGCTCATTACCAAAGAGCAGTTCATGGAAATGGTGCTCAAGGACGCGGATATTCAATGAGTTGAAAGTGGAAAATGGAAAGTTGAAAGTTATCGCTGTATTTTAAAATTCCAACGTACCGGGC
>CAZGHD010000131.1:0-6079 GCA_964525525.1 uncultured Lachnospiraceae bacterium
ACCGGTGACGACAAGGACGACTGGAGACTTTAATTTTACAATTTCACAAAAAATAAAACCCGTCGAAAGACGGGTTTTATTGTTATCTAAGAGTGCCTGCGTTATGAAGCTTTATGACTTCTTCTGCACGCTCAAGGGTAGGTGCACCGCTTACAGCGCCGATCTCACGGATAC
Source organism: uncultured Lachnospiraceae bacterium (assembly GCA_964525525.1). Taxonomy (GTDB): domain Bacteria; phylum Bacillota; class Clostridia; order Oscillospirales; family CAG-272; genus RGIG2161. Next base: position 175 of record CAZGHD010000131.1, read on the forward strand.
AGCAGTTTGAAACTGCGCTTCCGAGGAGTGCCGCGTCGTAGATGCTTCTGCCGGTTGCGATACCGGTAACGAATCCGCCCATGAAAGCATCGCCTGCGCCGGTGGTGTCAACCACCTTTTCGCAGTTAAATGCGGGAATCGCGAAATCCTCGATATACACACCGTTTTTGCCAAGCTTAACTCCGGCGATCTTAACGCCTTTTGCGTGAAGAAATGCAACGATCTCTTCAGGCTTGTCTGTTCCGCAAAGCTCTTTCGCTTCATCAAAGCTGGGTACGAAAATGTCGCAGTAGGGAAGCGCTGCCTCGATCTTGGGAAGCCAGATGCCGTCAGACGGCCAGGTGGCATCCATAGCGGTCATCGCGCCCGCACGCTTTGCACGTGCGAAGAGATCAGCCAAGGGAGCGTATTCAAGTCCCTTTAAGCTCATCATACTTCCGATATAAAGCATTTTCGTGTCAGAGAGAAGCTCATCCGAGATGGCGGTGCCGTCAAACTCGTTGTTTGCTTTGCCGTAGTATGCGAAGTGTCTCTGACCGTCCTCGCGGCAGAGAACCACGCTGACAGAACTCTGATTTTTCTCTGAAATATGCACGCCGGAGGTGTCGATACCCGCGCGGCCTGCTTCTTCAATGAGATACTTGCCGGGCGCGTCGTCACCGACGACACCGCCAAGGCACACCTTTGCTCCGAGGCGGGCGGCGTCTATCGCTACGTTGAGTGCGTCACCGCCGGTTTTGAACGCTATTGAATCAAGGTGAGTGGTATCTACCGAGAAAAGATTCTCATCCACGGGGGAAATGAGTATATCGTATACCATAAGACCCGCGGAGATTATATCAAATCTTTTTTTCATAATCAGATTACTTATTTTTTAATGCCTCTCTTGCTGAAATCGAAGTACTCGTGGTCAACGTCGATTATCTGACGAACAACCTCAACGGCAGTGTCGTAGTCGTACTGACCGCGCTCGATTCTCTCAGCAGCGCACTCTGCGTAGATCATCTTGATAAGACGAGCCTTAGCATAGCACCAGTCCATACAGTAAGCATCGGTAAAGAAGCCGCCCTGATGGTTGGTGGAGAGCATATCCATACGCTCGCCCATAACCTTCTTGATGTATTCCGGGAAGAAGTTGTGCCACCAGAAGCCCTCAAGCTGAACGTTGGGAAGCTCACGGCAAACGGTACACCAAGCCTGGTTGGAGTGTGCACTTGCCATGTGGATCTCGAACTTAAGATCGCTGTACTTGTGGATTATGTTAGCAAGCTGGAATATGGTCTCGGGATGCATGTAAGAACCGCTCTCGAAAGGAAGGGGCTCAGCAGCGAGAGAGTACTGGATGATGATCTCGTTACCGGTCTCTTTCTTGATCTGAGACATTCTGCGGAGGAAGTAGTCGTTAAGGAAGTTAGCGTAGATGTCGCGCTCCCAGTCGCCTGCGTTCTCGCGGTTAGCGAGTGCCTTGATCATATCTTCTTCGGTTACGTCGTGATAGTTAATGGTGGTAGAGAAGTGAGATGCGTGAGAGAATACCTTGTCGTAGGGAACGTGGTCGATGTAGTGCTCAAGAGCGGTATAAACGTCCTCGATGGTCTTGATCTTCTTCTCATAGTTACAGTCGCGCTCCGGAACTACGCCGATCGGAAGGGGAGGACCGGGGATGTCTTCGTTCCAAGCGTGCTCGAGCTCAAGAAGGGGAGCGTCGTTAAGACCCCACTGGTCGCGACAGAAGAATGCCCACTCAAGAGAGTAGTAAAGCATATCGTCGCACTCTCCGTCGTAGCCTCTCCAAAGCTCGGTACTGCTCTTCTTGATGTTAGCCATATCAGCGATCTCTTTAGCGCGCTCTTTGCCGCAGCCAAAGGACTTGATATGCTCGTGGCAACGACGCCAGTTGGTCTCGTCAAGCTCCTCTTCCCAGCCGTAAAGCTCTTTGAGGATTATGCGAACGCACCAGTAAAGGCTGGTGTTGCGGATGTATTTAACGTAGGGAATAGCTCTCTCAAGACGGTAGAGTGCCTCTTCCTCGGTGGGATGCTCGGAAAGACGAGCGCCGTCGGGACAGCCTGCGCCGTAAAGCTCACTGATAACCATGTGATAAAGAAGAATATCGTGAAGGCCGCGAGCTGCGAGGTGAGACGCGTCAAGATGGGTATGCTTGTCTATAAGCGGAATATCCCATATGTCTTTATAAAGCTTGTCAATAAGTTCTCTGTTTGCCATTTTAAAGACCGTACAGCAAAATGCTGTGTTCCTTTCTTATGTGATTTTTATCTTAGCCGCGATAAGCGCGGCAAAATAACTTAAATTAGATTCTGCCGGAGAGGAAGAGCTCCATCTTCTTCTTTGCAAGAGCGCTGCCGGCATTTCTGCCTTCGCGGAAGAGGGTGTTTACGTTGTACTTGAAGCCCTCGGTGTTCTGAGCGTTGTAGCCCGCGCCGTAAGCCGCGATGAACTCGGTGCAGATATTAACCTTAGCGATGCCGTTTACGCAAGCCTCGGCAACCTTATCCTCGGGGGTACCGGAACCGCCGTGAAGAACGAGCGGGATCTCAACGAGTGCGGCGATCTCGCGAAGACGGTCGATGTTGATCTTCGGAGGACGGGTGTAGAAGCCGTGAGCGGTCACGATAGCTACTGCAACCTCGTCGATGCCGGTCTGACGAACGAATTCAGCCGCCATCTTGGGATCGGTCTGATCGTCCTCGTCATTCTGGATATTGCCTTCGTTTCCTGCGAGCTTACCGATCTCAGCCTCAACGGATGCACCGTATTCTTTAGCTTTTTCAACTACCTTGCAGGTGAGCTCTACGTTCTTGTCGAACTCGTACTTGGATGCGTCGATCATAACTGAGGTGAATCCTGCCTCAAGAGCCTCAACAACTTCGTCATATTCCTCAGCGTGGTCGAGGTGGATAGCAACGGGAAGGTCAAAATACTCGGATGCCATTTTTGCCATAGCTACAGCGTTTTTGTAACCGTCCATGAAATCTTTTTCATAAGGACCTACCTGAAGTATAGCGGGAACACCAAGAGACTTAGCTGCAGCGGTGACTGCATATGCAGAGTCGTAAGACCAGAACTCAAACGCGCCGATAGCGTACTTGTGTGCTCTTGCTTCCTTGAGCATTTCTCTCATTGTAACAAGTGCCATTTTTGAAAACTCCTATTTAATAAAAATTTAATTCTGCTGTTATTGGCATAATTATCTATAATAATTATATCATATTTTTTCGACAAATAAAGTCTTTTTTTAAGTTTTACAAACAGTTCATAATTATACTTTTTCGGATAAACTCAGACCTTATCAATAGATAGACTTTTGAAGTTATCCAAAACCAAAACGTCATCTTTTGCCGCGAGAAGATACTCATCGTTATCGGCGCAAACTCTTTCTCCAGTCAGATTGGATGCTTTAACTGCGGGACAACGTGCAGAGTCCTCCGGCGAGCAAAGGTATTTGAAATCGGAAACGTTGAAATTATCCATGTTTGATTCCAAAAGTAAAGCGACGGACGGGACGGCGGCAGTACCGCCAAAATCCGCGGGAAGCTCAAGCACCGGAAAGCAGGTGAAATTTTCAAAATAAATATCGCTTATTTTTCCGACACCGTTTGGATGCTCGCTATCGTTAAAAAGCGGTGTTCTGCAATATCTTGCCGCGTCTGCATTTATAGCGTTACAGCGGAAACCTCCGTATATATTTTTAAACCGTATGTTTTTTATTTCTGCAGTGATACTCAGCATTCGGATTATCGTATGGCAATTTTCGGTAAAAATATTTTCAAAAGAAATATCTTCTATCGTATCACGGCAAAGATCGAGATTTTCTACCCGCTCTATGGAATCATCCGCATTGAGCGCGACCATATCGTCATTAGTCTGACCAAAGGATAATGCCCGGATGTTTTTTACAGTTCCGTGTTTTACGTCTCCGCCAAAATGTAATCCGTCTTGATTTACACCAAAGTTATCGCTGATAAAATCAATATTCTCAATTGCAAAATGATGCACTTTACAAATCCGCACGTAATACGTAACGGAATTAGAAAGCACCATGTTGGAAAGTTCAAGATGCTCAACGTTTACAAAGTTGAGCATAGTACCTGAATAACCGTCTTTATCAAAAATATCCGGTTTTTCATTTTCGGCAGCAGTATTGTTTCCGTCCCATATGCCACCTGTAATTTTTATGTTTTCATTTCCGTTTGCGGTGTCGGAATTGCTAACGAGAAATTCGTTTCTTTTTCTTCGGCAAGAGCTTTTCATTATTATTTTTGCGTTGCGATCGGCTATGATAGTTGTATTGGAATTAACCTTCAGCGTTTGTGAGATCGGATATATGCCTTGGGGTATGGTGATTATGCTTGCTCCGGAATTCAGTGCCGTTTGAAAAGCACCGTAATCATCGTGGATTCCATTTCCCAATGCACCGAAGTCTAAAACGGATTTTTTCATTTATGAATCCTCCTGCCTGTTGAATTTAATTCTGTTATTATAATAATTATATCACATTTTTTCGACAAATAAAGCCTTTTTTTGCTTTACAAGGGGTAATTTTTTAGTGTGCATATTTTTAGTACCATTTGACGAAACTATAAGGAAATATTGAGTTGAGGGAAGGATATGGAGATCATAAAAGTTATATTGACCGCTCTGCTGTCGGTTGCGGTTCTTTTCGTTATTGCCAAATTTATGGGACATAAGCAGGTGGCACAGCTTGATTTTTTCGATTATATTATCGGTATCACGATCGGTTCGATCACTGCTGAGCTTGCTACAGAGCTCGAAACACCGTGGAAACCGCTGATAGCGATCGCCGTTTACGGTGTTGCTTCTGTTGTTTTGAGTTTTTTGACACACAAATTTCCGAGAACGAGAAAATTTATCAACGGTACACCGACGATTCTGTTAAACGACGGCAAACTCTACCGCAAAAACTTGAAAAAGGCGAAGCTCGATCTGTCGGAATTTCTTCTTCTTTGCCGCGAGCAGGGATATTTTGATCTTGACGAGATACAAACGGCGATCTTTGAGCACAACGGAAAGCTGTCGGTGCTTCCCAAATCGATATACCGCCCGACGACGCCGGATGATATGAAAATTGCGGTGAAACCCGCTCATATCGGCACCGAGGTGATTACGGACGGACGGATGATGGGGGAAAATCTTGCACGCATGGGGCGGGATGAAAACTGGCTGAAAAAGCAGCTGAAGGCACAGGGATATAAGGATGCAAAAAGTATCTTCCTCGGAATCTACCGCGCAGATGACGAGACACTAACGCTTTATCCCGCGGATTGACAGTTTGTACAAATCACGCATATACTGTATCGAACCTAAAAAGGAGGTACAGTTATGCACAGAAACAGATGCGGCTGTCAGCACCCGGAAATACGTGACTACGGACGCGAGCCGCTTGTATTTAATATAGACCACGCAACCAAAATGAATCGGAATTTCCGAACGGCGCTTTGGACGGGATGCCACATGCAGATGACGCTGATGAGTATTCCCGTCGGATGCGACATCGGTCTTGAAATGCACGAAAACGTGGATCAGTTTATCCGTATTGAAAGCGGACGCGCTAAGGTGATGATGGGAAGATGCCGTGGTTCTCTTGACGACGGTGAATGTGTAGACGGTAACTACGCGATCATAATTCCCGCAGGCACATGGCACAATATCGCCAACGTGGGAAATTGCCCGCTTAAAGTTTATTCTATCTATTCTCCGCCGCAGCATCCGTTTGGCACAGTCCACAGAACAAAATCCGACGCAGAACACGGTGAGTATTAATATATTAATAAAGAGCCGAGAAATCTTGATTTCTCGGCTCTTTTGGGCCATTTTAATAACCCATTTTAGGTAGATAATAGATAAAAGATAATAGATAATAACG
>CAZGHD010000132.1:0-5930 GCA_964525525.1 uncultured Lachnospiraceae bacterium
ACAAGCATCTCCGCGAAGGTATGATGCTGATGAAAAAAGCAGGATTTGATGCAATAGAGCTCAGAGCTAACGTTTTTCCCCTGATCGAAAACGAAGCGGATAGATACGTCGAAAAGATCTTACAGTACTCCGACGAGATAGGCATCCGTTTTGAAAACGCACATCTTCCGTTTGCAAGTCCAAGCACGGCTGACCTCAAAGAGCTTACAGAAAGAATCTGTCGCGCAATAGATATTGCTAAAAGACTTGATATAAAACACGGCATCGTTCATACTCCTAATTTTGCTCAGCCTGTTGAAGAATATAATAAGCAGAAAGAGTTCGAAACTGCAATATCCATGCTTGCTCAAGTGGTAGAGCACGCAAACAAAGTAGGCTTTTCGGTAGTAGTTGAAAACAACGGAATGCATCATAGATGTTTCCCTACAATGAGATACTGCAGCCATCCGGAAGATCTTTGCGAGTTGGTAGATGTTCTCGGCGTTGGTATATGCTGGGATTTCGGTCACGGTAATCTCGTCGGACTCAAGCAGTCTGAAGCGCTTACGTATATCGGAAAAAGGCTGAAATACCTCCACATAAACGACAATTACGGCAAGGTTGACTCTCATCTCCCGCCGTTTCAAGGTCGCATAGACTGGGAAGATGCGATGAAAGGACTTGCCGCTACCGGGTTTGACGGTCTTTTCAATCTTGAGCTCACCACCGACAGACAGCCCGCCTCCATCCGCGAGTCTTACGCGCTATTCCTGATGGACGTGGTGCACGAGCTGCTTGGTCTTATGGAAGCGTAATGGCAAGTATATCAAAATTCGGGCTGACGAACAATCAGCTGAAAATAATCGCTATGCTGACTATGCTTATAGATCACGTCGGCGTGGCCTTACTACCGGGAGTTGAAACACTGCGGGTAATCGGCAGATTATCTTTTCCGATATTCGCGTATATGATAGCCGAGGGCTGTCGATACACGAAAAACAGAGTACGGTATTTATCAACTCTCGCAGGACTTGCGATAGTGTGCCAGACGGCGAATTTCATCGCAACGCGTTCTTTGTATCAGTGTGTTCTGATCACATTTTCAATATCGGTCGCCCTGATTTTCTGCATTGACAGGTATCTTGAAAAGAAAACTGCCGCAAGACTCTTTCTTGCACTGTTTGCGGTCACAGCTGCCGTTTTCGTGACGGTGTGTCTGCCGGTCTTGCTCAAGGGGCGCGGTTTTGAGGTCGATTACGGTGTGTTCGGAACGTTGCTTCCCGTTGCCGTGTATTTTGCCCGCGGCAAGATACAAAAGCTCGTTTGCTGTGCAGTGCTATTGTCCGCACTCGCCATGACGTTAGGCACAAGGCAGTGGCTTGGCCTGCTCGCGCTCCCTCTGCTTTTCCTATACAACGGCAAGCGTGGAAAGCTGAATCTCAAATATCTGTTTTACATATTCTACCCCTGCCATTTAGCGGTAATTTATCTCATACAATCACTCATATAAAAATAACTGTCGCGCGATAATCTCGCCGACAGTTATTTTTTATTGGTATATTGACAAGTCTACGCGACCGTCCTTGACCTCTATTCCCTCCGCCTCAAGACGGCGCTTTTGCTCTGCGATTCCGCCGAAAGCGTACGCAGAACTGAGTTCTCCCTTGGAGTTTACCACCTTATAGCAGGGATTTTTATCGCCGTCTGGATTTTTGTGCAAAGCATTTCCGACCGCGCGTGCCCACTTTTTGTTACCGAGCATCTTGGCAAGCGTTCCGTATGTGACCACCCTGCCCCGAGGGATCCCGCGGAGAATTTCGTATAGCTTTTCGCAGTCAAGTTTCTTTTTCATTTCATCAAAATGCATCAAAGTCTTATCAACTTGAAATCATTATATTCAAGCGTGTACGTATCACCATGGGCAACAACTTCCTGCGTTTCTTTTCCGCCGTTCCACAGCACGAGAAGCGTCTTTCCATCAGGACTTTCAAACACGTTTGCGATAACGTCCCCGGGAGTTTCAACCGAACGATCAAATCCTTTGTAAGTTCCTTCGTAAAAGAACTCTCTGTACTGCTCCTTTATATCTATGAGATATTTTAAGTGTTTTCCATACTCAGGCTGACCGGAAATATCTATCAGGCGTCCGCGGTAGATAGAAACGTCATAGTGAAGTCCGTACACCAGTGCAAAATTAAGTTGTACCTTAAAATCGTCCCTTTCGTCGTGCAGGAATCGGTTTGAGATTATCGTCTCGGGGAAGGTGTATCTGTAGAGCGCCGTGAAATTGGCGGTATCCCAGTCTGCATTGAGAAGACCGTGAATGAAGTCGAAATACTGTGAGTAACAATCGGTTGCATTCTCGGTACCTACACCTTTTCCTTCGGGAAGAGCATCACGAATAGCGCGAACGTTTTCGAGCTTATAATATGCATCAAGATCAACTCTGTTGCCGTGCTTGTGCGATTTATCAAAGCACAGCTTTGGGTCGTGACCGCCTATCTGATCGTAGAAAAGCGCGTCGGGATTAAATGAAAGCTTGATATTGGCATTTTCAACAAGCTTATTTTTCCACTCGTCGGTAGCGTGGCAAGCGGTAGTGAAGGTTTTATAACCGCCTACTCTGAGCATAGTACCGTAATCTCCGAACTGATAATACTCACGGTATTCAGCGCCGTCAAAATTCTTTTTTGCGATCTTATGACCCTCATTTTTATAATAGTCGCTCATAACGTCGATAAGAACACCGTTATTATAAAGAATAACGTGTCCGCCCATATCCTGAATGGTCTTTATAGCGCGTTTAAGCTCCTCTGCACCGCCGAGAGCTTCGTCCGGCTCGTAAAGCGGATAACCGTTATCAAAGCATCCCTTCCACCATCCGAAAACGAGCAGGGTATCAAGTCCTACTTTTTTGCCGTTCTCATATATCTTCACGAGATCTTTATAAGTGAAATATATACGTCCGAACTGATGCTTGAGAATTACTCTCTGCCAGCCGGGAGAATTTTTTATCCACTCGACAGGCTTAACCGGCTTATACCAGTTATCTGCCCAAGCTCTGTAAATATCCGCACCGCGTTCCCAGCCGCCCTCAATCAGAGTCGTAACGCCCTTGCCGCAAACGACTTTTTCTCCGGGCTGCACTACGGGGTATTGCGCTACGTTAAACACGATCTCGTCTTTTGCCTTTCTCGGCGTACCGCCGAGTGACATATTGACCGTTCTGAAGTCCTCGTCGTGACGACCTATATAAAACACGTGACCGTTACTTTCCACTCCATACCACGCCATGCTGAGTGGGAAAGGATATTCAAGATTTGTCCAGATATGCTCGTAATCTGCACTTACGTATTCGGTGTGGCTGTTTTTCGCCCACTGCATAGGATCGGGGAATTTAAGTCCGAGGCCGAAAGGTATATACAATACGTCGTTTTTGGGATTTTCGTCAGCTATTATTTCAAGCTGAATAAACGGACACTCCACCTCGTTTACGTTGACGGACGAGTCGTTTACAACCTCGGCGTAATACTCCATAGTATCGCCGACCGTTTTCATATGAATATCAAGTTTTACGTCGTACTCTCTGCCGAACTCATCGACAAGCGAGGGGTAAGAAATAACTATATCGCCGTTTTCGCCGCGTACAGTTCCCTTTTGTTGTTTTGAAAACACTGCTATCTCGCGTTCCTCACCGTTGTCAAGAAAAACTCTGAAAAAATCGTGTTTTTCGGGAGAACAGGTGGGCAGTCCGTCAGCATACCATCTGTAACTGTCAGCAGTTTCGTTTATTTCAAAGGTCAATTTGCCTCCGTGAACGTAAAACATATTGTAATCCTCCGCATTTTTATTGACATTTCGGCGATTTTATTATATCATATACAGTATAATAAGTAAATGTAAAATTCACTTCTTTTTTTATTAAAATCACCTTTTTATAGGAGGTACATTATGGCAGGACAAAGATCACTGTGCGAAGATTGTGAGCACTACGACTACGACGAGATGACCGACACCTATGCGTGCAACGTAAATCTTGACGAAGATGAATATGAAAAATACGTTTCAGGCCGTATGAAAAGCTGTCCGTATTACCGTCATTACGACGAATACAAGCTGGTCAGAAAGCAGAACTGATTTTATAACCCTGTGCCAAGCGCGGACCGACGAGCCCGCGCTTTTCATTTTTCTGAATTTTTTTATACTCAGTGAAATATTCGACCGCATTTTGCGTCTTATTAGATGAAGGCGCCAAAGTCAAAGACAAGGAGGCAGGATATGAACGACAAAAAGATCATAGAATGTTACCAAAAACGCGATGAAACTGCAATTTCGATGACTATCGAACATTACGGTAAATACTGCTATTTGATCGCTTATAACATTCTCGGATCGCGTGAAGACGCAGAGGAAGCTGTGGACGACGCGCTCGTAGATATATGGAACGCAATTCCACCCGCTCTGCCCACGTCGCTTAAAGCCTACGTTGCGCGAGCGGTAAGAAATTCCGCTATCAGCATCTATCGCCGCAACCACGCAAAGAAGCGGAACGGCGAGGCAGAAGTTCTTCTGTCCGAGCTTGAGGAATGTATCCCCGATCCTGCGGGAGAGGCGGATGCGGATTCAATATCGCTTGACAGCGCGATAAGTTCATTCCTTGCCGAGCTGTCCGAGGACAAAAGACGAATATTCGTTAAAAGATATTTTTTCGGCGAGGAGCTTGACAAGCTCGCATCAAGCGAAGGAATCAGCGAGAAAAGGCTCAGCGTCATTTTATTCAGACTCAGAGCAAAACTAAAAAAGCATCTTGAAAAGGAGGAACTTTTTATATGAAAAAAGAAGATATTTTCAGTGCAATATCAAATATTCCGGATGAATACATACTGAATACCGAAAAGAAGGTAAAGCAGATAACTCTGCAGAAAGCGGCTTATATTTCCGCGGCGGTTGCTGTGATGATTATATGTATAGTTTCCCTTCCGCTTGTAACGGTATTTAACAAGCCCATAAAAGAGCAACCCGACGGCACGTTAAGTACTACTACACCCGCGATAGTTGAATTTGAGATAGATAACGGAGTACTGCTCAAATACAACGGCACGGGCGGAGACGTGACAATCCCCGAGGAAGTGACAGAGATCGCAGACAACGCCTTCCCCGAGGTTGAGATAAACGTGCTGACCATAACCGATAACGTTCAAAAGATCGGAAAGCAGGCGTTCACCCAATGTGCCGGAATCGCGAAAATTGAGATTACAGAGGGCAACGACCATTTCTACGTTGAGGACGGTCTGTGTTATCTTTCGGTAGACGGGCAGGTGTACGTCACCGAGAGAAGTAAGATTCCCTACGGCAAAGAGTATTTTCTGTCTGACGGAGAGTTCACTGTAGAAGACCAGACGGTAAAATTAAGTAACGCGCAGTTTTTCCCTCTGTCCGAATATAGCGGCGGATACCACGAATCACCGCGCGTCGAAGATGATGATATGTGTTTTTCGATAGACGTCGAAATAACCAATAACAGAGGGAAAGATCTCGAATACATTCTGGCTTCAATTTGTTTGATAACTATCGATCAGGGTGTGTATCCAGGGCTTTACTCTATTGACTTTGCCGGACTTGACGGAAGTGCGTTTGAGGGAAATTCAAGAAACTACGTGACCGTAAAAGACGGAGAGACATTTCGCGCAAGCCTTCTTTACATTATACCAAAAGAGGAATATGATGGAAAAGAGCTGGCAATGAAATTCACCTACCCGACAGACCTCGGATATTTTGAAACAAGTATGGACGAGGTGTATATAAGGCTGTCTGACCCTATTAATCCTGCGGATTAGGCATCGTATTTTTAAGGACCGTTTTGTTTAATGGGATAGCAACTAACTAAGTGATTACTAACAGAGGCTCCCTCCGGAGGGAGGCTTATGTAGTTCACCCACAGTGTGCACCTA
>CAZGHD010000133.1:0-5863 GCA_964525525.1 uncultured Lachnospiraceae bacterium
CCAGCATTATTCGGACGTTCAGAGTGAAATGCTTGAGTGGCACGGACACAACGACTTCTATAAGGCGGTCGTAAACGCATCCACCGCATGGCTTTACGGCGCGTGCGCGGTAAACTGTTCACTGCTCGGTATAGGTGAGAGAACGGGTAATATCCCGCTTGAAGCGATGATTTTTGAATACGCATCCCTCCGCGGCTCGCTTGACGGTATGGATACCCGCGCGATCACCGAGATTGCTGAGTACTTTAAGCACGAGATAGGATACAAGATCCCCGAGATGACCCCCTTTGTCGGCAAGAGCTTTAACAAGACCAGAGCAGGAATACACGCTGACGGTCTGCTCAAGGACGAGGAGATATACAACATATTCGATACCAAGAAATTCCTTAACAGACCTGCGTCGGTTATGGTTGGTAAGACCTCCGGTCTTGCGGGTATCGCTTACTGGATAAACGAAAACTACGAGCTTTCTCCCGCCGAGGCGGTAGATAAGCGCGATCCCGTGGTTATCGCTATGAAGGAATGGATAGACGCAGAATATGCAGACGGTCGCGTAGCATCCCTTTCCAACAGCGAGCTTGAAACCAAGCTCGAGGAACTCTCGGGCGGCAGATTCCGCCGTCTCTGATTTTAGTGAGGTGTGAAAATGGAACATAAAAACGTATCAATAGCCGATCAGGTGTTTCAGAAACTTGAGAGAGATATTCTCATCGGTGAATATAACAGAGGAGACGTGCTTACCGAAAGTAAGCTTTCCGAGATTCTTGAAGTCAGCAGAACTCCTATCCGCGAAGCGCTTCGTCGCCTTGAGCAGGAGCATATAATCGAGATGACCACCAAAGGCGTAGTGGTTATAGGTATATCAAAAGAAGACATTGCTATGATATACGAGATTCGCGTACGTATAGAAGGTCTTGCGGCAAAGAACGCGGCTGAGTATGCTTCGGAAGAGGACATAGCTGAGCTTGCTGAAATAATCAGCCTGCAGGAGTTCTATACCCAGCGTGGCGAGGCGGACAATATAAAAAATGCAGACAGCTCTTTCCACAAAAAGATATATCAGATGAGCGGAAACGTTACTTTGTGTGATACCCTCACCGATCTTCACAAAAAGGTTATTAAGTACCGCCGTGCATCCGTTTCAAACAAGAGCAGAGCTCAGAGCTCCCTTGAGGAACATAAGAGAATATTCAACGCTATTACAGAGCGTGACGGTATACTTGCAGAGGCACTTACCTTAAAACACGTTGACAACGCTCGAAACAGACTTATAGAGAGCGCAACTAACTAAAACGTAAAGCAAAAAATGAAAAAACTTATTTCTGCAGTGTTGACTGCGATTTTTGCGGTATCACTGATTTTGTTCTCACACGCAGAGGAAGTTCCTGTGATAAGCGAAATGCCTTTGAGCGTGACCGCATCAGCGGGGGAGGACGTACTGTTGTCCTGTGTCGCGCAGACGCCTGCCGATGAGGCGTCTGTCAAATACGTATGGTATCGCACAACGTCTCCCGATGACGAAGGAGATGCGGTTACCGAAGCGCAATCAGTAGGAACGTATAAGCCAAGTACCGATTTCCCGGGCGAGTTTTACTATTATTGCGTGGTTTACTATATTTATGAGGAAACTTCAACTCATGCAAAGAGTGACGTTGTTACCGTCACGGTTGAGGGAAACGTAAATATAGAAAAGCCGGTTATTGTGACTGATATTGAACCTTCCTATTCCGTTCCGCAGGGCGGAGAACTTATCATAAGCGTTGAATGCGAGCCGCAAACAGCCCCCATTGTTATAAGCTATCAGTGGTATTCAAAACACCCATCGGAAAAGGTGTTTAATAAGGTTTCAGGGGCCAATGAAAACACGCTGAAAGTCCCGTCTGACAGTGTGGGTACTATGCAGTATTTCTGTATGGTTACTGCATCTTACGGTGATCGCAGCAGTAATACCCAGAGTACGATAACGAGAGTGGAAGTGTATTCACATAATCATACTTTCGGTGAGTGGTCTGTTACTGTATCTCCTACCTGCATGACTGCGGGAGAAGAGCAGATATCGTGTGAATGCGGTGCTGTCGAGAAAAACGTACTCGACGTACTTGGACACAGCTTTGGTGAATGGACGGTTACTCGCCAACCTACTGTTTACGCAGAGGGCGAGAAATCTCGTACCTGTTCCGCCTGCGGCATCAGTGAAGTGCGTTCTATAAGTCCGATAGAAACGGTTACCGAGCAGGAAACTACAGCTGTTCCAGAAGAAAGTGAAAGTGAGTCGGAAAGTACTTCTGATACCGTTACGACTACGTCTGCTCCGCAAACGGAAAAATATCAGCCTCAAAATGGATTCCCTTGGTGGAATGCCATACTGATATTCGGCATACTTTCTACAGTTGGATCTGCCGCCGCCGCGTTTTACTTTATTAGAAGGTCTGACGCTATTATAAAAGACGAGCGCAAGAGGATACTCCGTCTTCGTGCTCAGGCAAAGAACAAGCAAGAGCCTAAATAACAAAAAATAACGCTCCGGCACGATTTTATGTGCGAGAGCGTTATTTTTATTTAATTTTTGTTTTGGTTATCGGGGCGATACGCGCGGACGGGGCGCATTCTCTTGGGCTTCGAATCGCTTGCTATTTCGGGAGTTTCGCCGTCAAGAGGAACGTTTTCGATGGTGGGATTAAACATGGGAATGTCGCTGAGTTTTTCTCTTACCTCGTCAGAATTCTGCGCGTACATCGTATCTTCGGGATATGTAATATCTTCTTCGTAATAATCGTCATCGCTGTTTTTCTTTTTTCTGCCTTTGAGAATAGCTACCAATATTATGACGATTATAAGGATCAGTACGAGAATACCGAGACCGATTATGATAAATTCACGAACCTCGATCATTCTGTCCTTTTCGGTGTTGTCTGCTTCAAGATTTGCTTTGTCGGTCTCAAGTCCGTTTATCTTTGAATTAAGATCGTCCACCGTTTTGTGAGTCGGCTGTCCGTCGTAGGTCATAAACAGCTGGAAGGTGTTGTCAAGAGAATCATAAACGTACACTCCGGCTTCTCCGGTCACGGGTGAAGCGTAAACGAGGCTGAATCTCGCGTCAAAGTGAGAGTCCTTGAAAGCAATCACTTCTTTGTTTCCGATGTTTATGTATTCTTTTTTGTATCCGTCGGGAACCTTCAGATCCTCGGGCGGAGTGAGAAGAACGTAGGTCATAGCACCGGGGGAATACTCAAGATACGGAGAGAATGACGCATTTTGCTCGTCGTACAGGAACCACGAGGTTACAAGTTCACCGTTAGGCGAAACTATTGACGTCTGCATACGCTGGAGCGCAACTATTCTGATAGTACCGGAAAGATTGAGATAACTTATTATGTCTTTTTCGTTGTATTTCGCGCTTGAAAGCATAAAACCTTCAGGGCAGGTGATGGACGTTTCATCTATCGGGAAGGTGTATTCGATGCCGTCTATCGTTGCTTTTTCTGCGCTGTATACCGATTCTTTTCTGGTGACTTTGATAATGTAATTCTGCTTTGAGCCGTTTTCTGCGGTTACCGTTACCGTTACGGTGTTTTCTCCTACTTCAAATCCGTCAGCACCGGATACCTTTGCCGATGCCAGCTTGCTTGTAGGAATTGCGGCTACGTTGAGAGAGGTCACGGGGTAATCAACCTCAAGAGAGTATTCTGTGACAGAGGAGTCAAACGCGGGGGTAAACTCGAAACCTTCTACCGTCAAATCCGATAACGTTTTTACGTCAGAGGGTACGTATACAGGCTCTTTTGTGATCTTTACGGTTCTTTCGCCGTCAGAGACAGACATGTTGTTCAAATCTTCGCCGACTATTTCTCTGGTTTGCACGTTGAGAGTGGTGGAACCTTCTTTAAGTGCCTTGAACGTAACGGAGAAGGACAACTCTTTTTTGAAGCTTTCCTTGTCCATATTTACGTTTGCAAAGCGGCAAACGCCGGTCTTGTGTGAGTCAGCGCCGGAAACGTATTCAAGAAAAGACGAGTCGTAAACGAGAGAGAAGTTCCAACCGCCCATAGGGGAATCACTGGTGTATTTTACTGTAACGGTGACATTTTTGCCAACGTATACGGTTGAAGTCGAGAGGGAAATTTTCGATTCCGCTGATGCCGCATAGGCACTCACAGACAAAAACGGGATCAAAAGGCAGAGGATCAAAACGGAAGACAACAGAGCCCGAATAGATTTTTTCATTTATCTTTCTCCTAAAATATACTCGATACGGTTAGTAGTTTTCGTTATGTTACGATCTCCTGTGAGATCTTGTAAAGGTCAAGCATCGCGTTTCTGAATTTCAGCATATCCGCCATCGTTATTCCACTTTCGCCGTCAACGTCTGCGGCGATCAGCTGCTCGTCGCTTAACGTACGCGTTCCGAGAATGTAGTCACGCAGGATAAGCATATCTACGGTGTTGATGGCACCGTCTCCGCTTATATCGCCTCTTATGACTATCTTATACTCGGTGGAGGCGTTTTCGAGGAACAGTTTGACAGACGTTCCTGTTCCTATCGTGTCGCCGGAAATCGTCATCTGTGCGCCTTCTGTAAGAGTAACGTTTTGCTTGAACTGGTCGACTGTAGTGCCCGGGGTTACTTTAGTAACGTTCTTTACCGTAAAATTATAGGTCGTAGCCGTGATGGCGGCAGATGCCTGAAGCGGGGTGGTAACGGTAAGGGGCGTGGTACCCGGCAGAGCAGGGGGATCCTGTGGCATATTGCTGTAAACCGGGATAATGAAGTTTCTTTCATAATCTACAAGTCCGAGAGAGCTGTAATTGTTGTAAGCCTGAAAAGCCTCTTTTACAGGATATTCTATATCCTGCATGTATTGGTGGATGTAAGTACCGTCTACCATTGAGAATACGTCAAAACGCTTGTAGTATGAAGTGTTCTGACCGATGCTTATATAGCTTTTTCCCATAAAGATCGCACCGCCGACTATCGCCTTGTACGGGGTGTCCCACGGGATCATGCAAAGCTGCTTCATTTCGGCACTCCAGCTTCCTCCGGTCTGGGCAAAATGAAGACCGTTTTGCTGAGGACTTCCGCCGGGAACCGAACCGATACCGAAATAGTTGTAATATCCGTGAGTACCGTTTGTCAGCATGGTGCCGGATTTGCCGTTTTCAAGTATTGTACTGATGACAAGGCTGTAGGGGCTGACGCCTGAAGCTTCCGCAGCTTTCATATAAGCTTCGGTATAGGAGAGCTGCGCTCCGCTCGTGTCGGTTATTTGCTTGTCATCCATAAACGTGCCGTCTATCAGCTTTTCGACACCTTCAACACTTTGGAGCGTTTTGTTATACGCGATAGATTCAAACTGGAATATATCAACCTCATTGAGGAAGTTTCTCGGGTCAAGATAATACGCTACTACGTCGTCGCTTGCGTGATACCACGATTTTCCGTCAACCAACGCTCCGCCTTTGCGCCAATCAGGATTTGTGCGAGTGTAGTAAAGGGAAGAATAAGAGGTGGTTTCGCCTTTGTTACCCTCTGTGACCTTGGCCTGAAGCGCAACGAAGGTCTTGAAATCAATTCCTGTATTATAAGGAGTAAACGTCCACTTGGGATATATCTCGTGCAGTGCCCGCAAAAACGGTTTGTAGCTGTCCGGGAAATCTGCGATAGACGCTTCAAAAGCGGTGTCGGCAGAGGAAACGTAGGATGCGGCAGCGCGTTTTGTAACGTTGTCGCTGTATATGTAGCAGTCTATTTCTTCACCGGTTGCCATATAAATATATCGAATTTTGTACCAATCGTTGGGATAACTCGGATCCTCACTCTTTACTTGATCGACGATATGAAGCACGATACCCTTTGAGAGGGTGA